>JBPCMD010000017.1:0-15335 GCA_051002595.1 Gaiellaceae bacterium | reverse complement strand
GAGCCACAATCAGTCGAACCGCGGGTGACTGTCACCCGCTTCGGCGTGACCGCTAGACGCAATCCTTGAGGCCCTGAGCCTCCGGGAGACATTCGAGCTTCTTCAGCGTGTTGTTCTCGATCTGGCGGATGCGCTCGCGGGTGACGCCGAAGGCGCGCCCCACCTCCTCGAGCGTGCACGGCTGAGAGCCGTCAAGCCCGTAGCGGAGCTCGATGACGCGACGCTCGCGGTCGGGCAACGCCGACAGGGCGACCTCCACGTCCCCGCGCCGGAGTGACAGAGACGCCGTGTCGAAGGGCGACTCGGCCGACTCGTCGGGCACGAAGTCGCCGAGCGAGGCGTCATCGTCCTCGCCGACGGGCTTCTCGAGCGAGATCGGAAGCTGCGACATCCGTAGGATCTCGCGCACCTCGTCGGGGTGGATCTCGAGCTCCTCCGCGATCTCCTCGGGCTCCGGCTCGCGGCCGAGGCGCTGGACGAGCTGGCGCTCGATGTGCACGACCTTGTTCAGCTTCTCGACCATGTGCACAGGGATACGGATCGTGCGCGCCTTGTCTGCGATTGCCCTCGTCACCGCCTGTCGGATCCACCAGGTCGCGTACGTCGAGAACTTGAAGCCCTTGCGGTAGTCGAACTTCTCCACCGCGCGGATGAGCCCGAGCGAGCCCTCCTGGATCAGGTCGAGGAACGACAGCCCACGGCCCAGGTACCCCTTCGCGATCGAGACGACGAGCCTCAGGTTCGCCTCTGTCATGTGCTGCTTGGCGCTCATGTCGCCGCGCTCGATGCGCTTCGCGAGCGACACCTCCTGATCGGCGGTGAGGAGCGGCACCTTGCCGATCTCGCGCAGGTACAGACGGAGCGAGTCGAGCGACGGCTCGACCGAGAGGTCGAGTTTCGGGGTCAGCTTGTCGTCCTCCGGCGGGGGCTCGTCCTGGGGGAGGGTCTTGTGCTCGACACCCTCGACGAGCTCGACCGAGTGGTCGATCAGATACGTGTAGAAGTCCTCGATCTGCTCCTTCGAGAGCTCGACCTCCTCGAGCCCGTTGACGATCTCGTCGTACGTGAGGAAGCCCTTCTCGAGCCCCTGCTCGATGAGGCGATGAAGCTCCTCGATCTCGGGAAGAGCAATGTCGACGGACAGCATGGGTTGGGGACTCCTCTCGCCTCGAACGGATTGACCGAACTGCCCTTCCTCTCGAGCCGGCCCTACTCGCCGCTCCGGCTCTGCCACCAGGGGCCGCATCCTAGTCCGACTTCGCAAATTCGCAAAGGTCCGATCTCCGCGTCCGCTTCAGACCACACGCAGCTCGCCGACGATCTCGCCGCGCGAGCTCTCGATCGGCGCCGTTTCAAGCTCGCCTGTCTCGATCCCGAGCCGGACGAGGAACGCGGCGAGCGCGCTTCGCAAGGCCCGCTGGCTGCCATCCTCGACCTTGAGCGCGACGCCGATCCCGTCTGCGGAGACGGCGCAGAGCAGACCCTCGGCGCCGCCTTTCGCGACCCAACCGGGCTGGGTCTGCATGAGCAGCGTGTCTGCTGCGCCTGGACCACGGATGAGCTCGGGGTACGCGCGCATCGCGGCCATGGCGCGCGCTCCGCCGTCGAGCTCGGCGAGCCGCGCGAAGGCGTGGGCCATGCGCTCGAGCGCGAGCGCGAAGGTGGGGATGCCGCAGCCGTCGACGCCGACGGGGATCCCTCGAGGATCCACCTCGGCAGCGGCCGCCACCTCCTCGAGCATGACCTGCTGGCATGGATGCTCGAGCAGCCGGTAGCCCTCGAGCGGCCATCCCCGAGCCCGGCAGAGAGCGAGCATCCCCGCATGCTTTCCGGAGCAGTTGTGCTCGATCCGCGTCGGCCCGGCGTCGGCTCCACGAGTCCCGCACTCGAGATCGTCTTCGTCGGCCGGAGCCTTCGCGAGCAGCCTGCACACTGCCTCGAGCTGCTCGGGACGGGCGAGATGCGAGGCGCAGGCGATCGCCACGTCCACATCCTCGAGGTCGGATCTCGCACGCAGGAGCGGAAGCGCCTGGATCGGCTTCGCCGAGCTTCGGAAGTGCGTGACGAGCTCCGGGTCCCCTGCCGACGCTACGACTCCCTCACCCGAAACGGCGACCGCGTGCACGCGATGACGCGCTTCGACGACGTCGCCGCGGGTTGCCTCGACGACGATCGGCTCCATGGCGTGAGCGTAATCTTTGCGAACGGTCGGCGAATGCCGTATGTTTCGCGATCATCGACCGTGCTCCTGATTACGATCTCGAAGACGTGCTCGTCGTCGACGAGCCGCAGCAGTTGCGCGCGCTCGCGGATCCTTTCCGCGGAAGGATCATCACGCTCCTGCGGGAACGCGCGGCAAGCACGACCGAGCTCGCCGGCGCTCTGGAGACACCGAAAGGAACGGTCGGACATCACCTGAAGGTGCTCGAGAGGGCAGGCCTCGTCCGGGTCGTGCGAACACGCAAGGTCCGGGCGCTGACCGAGATGTACTACGGCCGCGTCGCGCGGCTCTTCGTGCTCAAGACGGACGACTCGATGCCCGACGACCTCAGGCGGAACGCGATCGCGGCGACAATGCTGCGTCAGGCAGCGGACGAGCTGATCGCGGCGGGGCTCGACAAGGAGACCTCGGCGATCTTGCATGCGCGCCTGGCGCCGGCTGACGTCAAGCGCTTCCAGAAGCGGCTGGCTCGCCTGCTCGCTGACTTCGAGAACGCCGAGGATCCGAACGGCGAGATGCACGCCTTCGCATTCGCCCTCTTCGAGGCAACCACGATCCTGCCGCTCGCGGGCGACGATGACTAGCCTCTGGCCGCGCGGCGGCCTCTGGCGCCACCCGGACTTCCTTAAGCTGTGGTCGGCCGAGACGATCAGCCAGTTCGGAACGCAGGTCGACGACCTCGCTCTGGGTCTCGTTGCGGTCATCGTGCTCGACGCCAGCGCCTTCGAGGTAGCCGCCTACGGGACGATCAACTTCCTCCCATTCATCCTCTTCACGCTTCCCGCCGGTGTCTGGGTCGACCGTCTCCCGCGGCGACCGATACTCATCATCGGCGACCTCGGACGCTTCGTCGCGCTGGCGACGATCCCGATCGCGTACTTCGCCGACGCCCTGACGCTGTGGCACCTGTACGTGGTCGCCTTCCTCACGGGCGTCTGCACCGTCTTCTTCGACGTCGCGTATCAGTCGTACCTCCCGTCGCTCGTGGACCGCGACAAGATCGGCGAAGGCAACTCCAAGCTGGAGGTCAGCCGCTCGTCCGCGCAGCTCGGCGGCCCGGGGATCGGTGGCGTATTGGTGGAGCTGATTACCGCTCCGTACGCGGTGTTGGTGGACGCGTTCAGCTTCCTCGCCTCGGCGCTGTTCCTCCTCCGTATCCGCAAGGCCGAGGAGCGCACATCGTCCCTCACCGATACGGCAACAGGGAAGAAACCGAGCCTCTGGACGGAGCTGAAGGAGGGTCTCCGCTTCGTGCTCGGGAATCCAAATCTCCGCGCGCAAGCCGGCTGTACCGCGACCTCGAACCTCTTCTTCAGCGTCACCTTCTCGATCTTCCTCGTCTTCCTCGTGCGGGAGGTCGATCTCTCGCCGGGAGTGATCGGTGTCCTCTTCTCGATCGGGAGCGTCGGCTCGCTCCTCGCCGCCTTCACGGCGACTCGGATCACGAAGCGCTTCGGGATCGGCCCGACGACCATCGCCGCCGCTTTGCTGAACGCTCCCGGAATGCTCCTCATCGCGCTCGCTCCGGTCAGCTTCCCGATCCCGTTCATCGCGGCCGGAGGGATCGTCCTCGGCTTCGTGATCGTCGTCTACAACATCACGCAGGTCACCTACCGGCAGGCGATCTGCCCGCCGCGCCTGCAAGGCCGCATGAACTCCGTGATGCGGTTCATCGTGTGGGGGACGATTCCGATCGGAACGCTCGCCGGCGGCGCGCTCGGCTCCTGGGTCGGCCTTCGGGAGGCGATGGTCGTGGGCGCGGTCGGCTCTGGGCTCTCGTTCCTCTGGATCCTGCTCTCGCCACAGCGACACCTGCGCGAGATGCCTGAGCCGATCGAGGAGGAGTCGAGGACGACGGAGGCGGGCGCGACCCTCCCCGGCGTCGCCGACCCGCTCTCACCGGTCGACGACCCCGCCTGACATGCTGCTCTGGCCACGCGGTGGCCTCTGGCGACATCCGGACTTCCTGAGGCTCTGGTCGGCGCAGACGATCAGCCAATTGGGCTCGCAGGTGACGTTCCTCGCACTCCCGCTCGCGGCGATCCTCGTGCTGGATGCCAGCACGTTCGAGGTCGCCCTGGTCGGCTTCTTCCAGCTCGTTCCGTTTCTGCTCTTCGCGCTACCCGCCGGCGTCTGGGTCGATCGCCTGCCGCGGCGGCCGCTGTTGATCGTGGCCGACCTCGGTCGCGCGGTAGTTCTCCTGTCGCTGCCCGTCGCCTACTGGCTCGACGCTCTCGCGCTTCCGCATCTGTACGTCGCCGGGTTCCTTGCGGGCGCTTTAACGGTGTTCTTCGACATCGCGTACCTGTCGTACCTTCCTGTGCTCGTCGAGCGAAGCCAGCTCATGGACGGAAACGCGAAGCTCGAGACGACGAGATCGGCCGCGCAGGTCGGCGGGCCCGGACTCGCAGGCATTCTCGTCGGCGCGCTCACCGCGCCGGTCGCGATTCTCGCGGACGCGCTCAGCTATGCGGTCTCCGCGATCCTGCTCGGTCGCATCCGGCACCCAGAGCGACCCGTCCGGCGCGAGCCCGGGCCGAAGACGAGCATGCGGCGCGAGCTTCGCGAGGGCCTCTCGTTCGTGTTCCGCCAGCCGTATCTGCGGATCCTGGTGCTCGCGACCGGCGGAGCGAACTTCTTCTGGAACATCGGCTTTGGCGTTCTCATCGTCTATCTCGTCCGCACGCTCGACCTGTCGCCGGCGGTGCTCGGTCTCATCCTGGCCGTGGGCGAGGTCGGGACGGTCGTAGGCGCCGTTCTCTCGGGCAGGCTCGCGCGCCGCTTCGGCGTCGGTCGCACCATCGTGTGGGCCGCGCTCCTCACCAACATCGGAATCCTGGCGGTGCCCGTCGCGCCGACGAGCCAACCCGAGCCGGTGCTGATGGTCGGCTTCCTGCTCGGCGGGCTCTTCGGAAACATCTTCAACGTCAACCAGCTGAGCCTGCGGCAGTCGATCACGCCCGAGCGGCTGCAGGGTCGCATGAACTCCGTCGTCCGCTTCATGTACTGGGGGCCGCAGCCCGTCGGGATGGTGATCGGCGGGGCGCTGGGCTCGTTTGTCGGCCTGAGGGAGACTCTCGTCTTCGCGGCCGGTGGATCAGTGCTGGCGATGGTGCCTCTGGTGCTGAATCCGATCCGCCGGCTCGACGCCATCCCCGAGCCACCCGAGGACCCGGTGCTCTCCCCACCCGCGCCCGGCGCAGCCGTCGACCTGGCCTGATGCGCATCTGGCCGTCAGGGGGGCTGTGGCGCCACCCCGACTTCCTCCGGCTCTGGTCGGCGCAGACCATCAGCCAGTTCGGCTCGCAGGTCTCCCAACTCGCGCTCCCGCTTGCAGCGATCCTCGTGCTCGACGCGAGCGCCTTCGAGGTGGCGCTGCTCGGCACGGTCGAGTTCCTTCCCTTTCTGCTCTTCGCCTTGCCTGCGGGCGTTTGGGTTGACCGGCTACCGCGGAAGCCGATCCTCGTCCTCGGCGACCTCGGCCGCGCTCTGGCGTTGGGCTCGATCCCGATCGCCTACGCCTTCGACGCGCTGACCATCTGGCAGCTCTATGCCGTCGGATTCCTCGTCGGCGTCTGCACGGTGTTCTTCGACGTCGCGTACCAGTCGTTCCTGCCCTCGCTGGTGGAGCGGGAGAGCCTCGTCGAGGGCAACTCGAAGCTGGAGATCAGCCGCTCGGGCGCGCAGCTCGCCGGACCAGGACTTGCGGGCGCGCTCATCGGAGCCATCACGGCCCCATACGCGATCCTCCTCGATGCGATCAGCTTTGTCGGATCGGCCGTCCTCGTCTTGCGGATCCAGCGACCCGAGGTCGTTCCGGAGCCGACTGCCAAGCCGAGCATGCGCCGCGAGCTGATGGAGGGCCTGCGCTACCTGCTCGGTCACCGCTTCTGGAGGCCGATCGCGATCACCGTGGCGGTGTCGAACTTCTTCAACACGCTCGCGTTCTCGATCTTCCTCGTATACGCGGTGAGGGACCTCGGGCTCTCCGCGCAGGCGATCGGCGTCGTGTTCGCTATTGGAAACCTCGGCTGGCTCGCGGGCGCGGTCGCCGCCGGCCGACTCGCGGGACGGCTCGGGATCGGCCGGACACTGGTCGGGTCTGCTGTCCTCTTCGGCCCGTCGCTCATGCTCGTGCCCGCCGCGCCCGAGTCGCAGCCGATTCCGTTTCTCGTCGCAGCGCTCATCCTCGGTACCTTCGGGGGCATCGTGTTCAACGTCACGGGCATCTCCTTTCAACAGGCGGTGACGCCCGACCGCATGCTCGGTCGCCTGAATGCGAGCCGACGGTTCATCGTCTGGGGCGTGATCCCGCTCGGCTCCCTCACCGGCGGCGTGCTCGCATCCCAGATGGGCCTACGCGAGACTCTCTGGATCGGAACGATCGCCGGCTCGTTCGCCTTCCTGCCCGTCCTGCTCTCGCCCGTCCGCTCGATCGGACGCATGGAGGACGCGATCCGCGAACATTCGCCCGTGGTCGATGCCTGAGCTGCCGGAAGTCGAAGCTTGGGTGCGCGAGCTCGCTCCGCTCGTGTCGGCACAGCCGATCGAACGCGCCGGTCCCGCACACGTCGCGACGCTGAAGACGATCGACCCGCCCTTGTCGACGCTCGAGGGCCGCCGTCTTGCGGGCGCCGAGCGGCGCGCGAAGAACCTGCTCTTCCCGACCGAGGACGGCGAGCTCGTTCTCCGCGTGCACCTGATGAGCGCCGGCCGAATTCGCTACCTGAAACCTGGCGCGAAAGGGCCAAAGCGGCCGATGTTCCGGCTCGGGTTCTCAGGGGGCGGCGAGCTCATCCTCACCGAGGGAGGGAAGAAGAAGCGCGCGGGCGTCTGGTTGACGACGCCCGAGCAGCTCGAGGCCGACCTCGCCCACCTCGGCCCGGACGCCCTCGAGTTGGATGCGAGCGCGCTCGGCGAGATCCTCGGCCGCGAGCGCAGGCAGCTGCACCCGCTCCTCCGCGACCAGCGCGCGCTCGCGGGAATCGGCAGAGCGCACGCGAACGAGATCCTTCTGCGCGCGCGACTTTCGCCGTTCAAGACCTCGACCGAGCTCACGCCGGAAGAGACGGAGCGGCTCGCGTCAGCGATCCACGACGACGTCGGGCGTGCCTTGGAGATGCGCCTGCGAGGTAAAGGCGACAAGGACGTCTACGTCATCCACAACCGGCTCGGTGAGCCCTGCCCGCAGTGCGGCAACCCGATCGCCCGCGTCGACTTCGAGGAACACACGATCTACTACTGCCCGCACTGCCAGACCGGCGGGCGGCTGCTCAAGGATCGCCGGCTGTCGCGCTTGCTGAAATAGGCCTGTCCAAGGAGAACATGTGCCGCACATGCGCTAACATGTGGCGAGCATGGCGAAGATGATCCAAGTGAGGAACGTCTCCGACCGCCTCCATCGCGAGCTGGTTCGGCGAGCCCGATTACGTGGGATTTCCCTGACGAGATACATCGAGGAGATACTCGAACGCGAAGTCGCTACCCCACCCCGTGAGGAGGTCTTCGCCGCAGCGCGCGAACGTGAGCCGATCGACCTCGGAGTATCGGCCGCCGACTGGATTCGACGTGACAGGGAGGAGCGAGAACGGCATCTGGCCTCGTTGCTGACGCATCCGCGCTCGTCGAATACGCCGTAGGTTCGCGTCATGCACGCGCCGTCGGCACATGGCTCGAGGCGCCCGATGTCGCCGTTCACGTGCCCGCGATTTGTGACCTCGAGCTGACGAGCAGTCTCCGGTCGCTCGCTCTTGCGCAGGTCCTTCCTGCCGTGCGCGCCGATCAGGCGCTCGCCCTGTACCTCGCTCTTCCACTCGCACGCCACGATCATCGGGCGCTCCTTGGCCGCGTTTGGGCTCTTCGCATGAACTTCACTCCCTACGACGCGGCATACGTCGCCCTGGCCGAAGCACTGCGCGCTCGTCTCTTGACGGTCGACGGTGGGCTTGCACGAGCCACGAGGCAACACACGGTGGTCGAGGTAGTCGGGTTCTGAAGGCATTGGTACGGTGATTAGAGGATGAACGACGTGACCAAGATCGACGAAGACCTGCAAGCCTCGCCGCCCGAGATCGCCCTCGCGCTTTCGCGGGCCGGCGTCACCGGGGTGCAGAAGGCGGTGCGGATCCGCCGCGGGGATGCCGAGACCGTGATGGCCGCCACGATCGATTGCACAGTCGATCTCGCCGCTGACCAGAAGGGCGTCCACATGTCGCGCTTCCCGGAGCTCTTCGAGGGCGCGATCGATCTCGTCGTCGACGGTGAGGCGCTCCTCGTCGAGGTGCTCGCCGAACAGATCGCGAGTCGAGTGGTGGAACGCCAGCATGCGCTTCGGGCGGAGGTGTGGATCCGCGCGCAGTGGCCGGTCCGCCGCCGAACGCCGGTCACGGGCTTGAAGACCCAGGAGATGGTCATGCTCTGCGGCATCGCCGCTGCGTCCGAGAGCGGTACGCGCCGGGTGGTCGGCGTCGAGGCACATGGGATCAACGCCTGCCCTTGTGCACAGGGCCTCGTCCGAAACCGTGCGAACGAGCGACTGCTCGAGGCGGGGTTCGACTCGGGTGACGTCGAGAAGATCCTCGAGCTCGTCCCGATCGCGACCCACAACCAGCGTGGCCGCGGAACGCTCTATGTGGGAACCGAGCACGACCTCGACGCCGAGAGCTTGATCGGCGTGGTCGAGCGCTCGATGAGCGCCCCGATCTACGACCTGCTCAAGCGCCCGGACGAGCTGTTCGTCGTCGAGCACGCGCATCTGCAGCCGCGCTTCGTCGAGGACTCCGTGCGTCACGCGCTGCGCGACGCGCTCGATGCCCTCCCCCAGCTCGACGATCCCGACTTTCTCCTCTCGAAGCAGGTCAACTTCGAGACGATCCACATCCACGACGTCGTCGCCGAGCGCTTCGGCACGGTCGGAGAGCTCCGCGGGGAGCTGGCATCGGGCGATCCGAGCCCGCGCCAGACCACGTTGGCCGACTGGCTGGCTCTTTAGCTACGCGCGCCGTGGGCGGCGTAGCTCGAAACGGTGCTCGGTGCCGCCGATGAGGCGCCGAATGTTGTGACGGTGGAGCAGGACGACCGCGGCGGACCCCGCGACTGCAAAGGCGATGACAGGCCAGGGGTAACCGATCGCGAAGACGAGAATGACGAGGGCAATCGCCGCGGCGATCGACGCCAAAGACGCATACCGTGTCAGCAGGAACACGATGAGCCAGACGCCGAAGCAGGCAAGGGCCGCGATCGGCGCCAGCGCGAGGAACGCTCCCGCCGCCGTCGCGACCATCTTGCCGCCTCGCTCGAAGCGGAGAAACACCGGGCGGGCGTGCCCGATCATCGCCGCAGCGCCGGCAAGGACGCCGATCAGCGCTCCGCCCGCCCAAATCCCGAGCAGACCGGCCGCGAGACCCTTCCCGACGTCGAGCAGCGCGACGGCGATCCCGAGCCGTCGCCCGTAGACGCGGAACACGTTCGACGCGCCCACGTTCCCGCTTCCCTGCTTGCGGATGTCCTCGCCACGAAAGAACCGTGGCAACCAGTACCCGAACGTCAGCGAGCCGAGGAGGTATCCGCCGACGACGGCGAGCGCCTCGATCACGAAATCTTAAGCGGTTGGAATCCGGTACGCGTCGATCCAGCCATTCACGACGCTCCAGTCGAGGTTCCGGAAGAAGGCCTCGATGTACGCCCCGCGGTCGGTCTGGTAGTCGAGGAAGTACGCGTGCTCGTAGACGTCGAGCGCGACGAGCGGCGTCGCGTTCCAGACGGGGAAAGTGTTCTGGGCGTCGCCGACGTAGTTGAAGAGGCGCCCCTCGTCCCAGTCGTACGCGGTCCACGCCCAGCCTCGAGCAGCCATTCCCGAGCCCTCGAGATCGGCGCGCCAAACGTCGACTGAGCCGAAGTCACGCGCGACGAGCCCCGCGATGGCGCCGCTCGGGTTGCCGCCCTCGCCGCCCAGGTGCTCGAAGTAGATCTCGTGGTTCTTGATCCCGCCGATGGCGAATGTCAGGTCGATCTTGAGCGCCCGCAGGTCGGAGTAGACCTGGTTCGCGGCCTCGAGATCGACCTCCTCGAGCTTCGCGAGGATCTCGTTTCGCTTGGTGACGTAGCCCTGATAGAGCCGGTAGTGGGCTTCGATCGTCGTGCGGGAGATGCCGTCCAGCTCGAGCAGCGCCTTCTTCTGCTCACGCGGCCTGATCTCCACGAAGTTCGCCATTCGCTTCTCGCTCCTTGCGGCTCGGTGCGGGACGCCGCGGAGCATATCCTTCCCCTCGAATCGATCAGAGAGGAGCAGGTAATGGCGTTCAGCGTTCCCGCACTTCCGTACCCGTTCGACGCGCTCGAGCCGACGATCGACGCGAAGACGATGGAAATCCACCACGACAAGCACCACCAGGCATACGTGGACAACGCGAACAAGGCGCTCGCCGAGACCGAGTGGGCGGACTCGCCCGTCGAGGAGGTCCTCGCAGCGCTGAAGGCCGGCGAGGTTCCCGAGGACATCCGCACGGCCGTGCAGAACAACGCCGGCGGACACGCGAACCACTCGCTCTTCTGGGAGATCATGGGACCGGACGGCGGCGGCGAGCCGGCGGGCGCGCTCAGCGACGACATCAACGAGACCTTCGGAGACTTCGCGGCCTTCAAGGAGAAGCTCACGCAGAACGGCGTCACGCGCTTCGGCTCGGGCTGGTCGTGGCTCGTATGGAACGGATCGGGCCTGGAGGCGTACTCGACTGCGAACCAGGACTCGCCGCTCATGCAGGGTCATACCCCCCTGCTCGGCATCGACGTCTGGGAGCACGCGTACTACCTCAAGTACCAAAACAAGCGCCCGGACTATCTCGCCGCTTGGTGGGATGTCGTGAACTGGGACGCGGTCGCCGCGCACTACGGGACAGCACGGTCGTAGCGACGGGCAAACCGGGGGCACGGCACGCGCGTAGCACCGAGCGGTGTCCGCCTCGGTCGCGCTCCCGGTTCGCCTCACCACGCCACAGGCGACAATGGGCCACGTGCAGGACCGAAAGCCCAGCGACGGCGATCTCATCGAGCTGATCGCTGGCGGCGACCGGCCTGCGTTCGACGAGCTCTACCGGCGCTACGCGCGCGCGGTGCTCGGCCTCGCCCTCCGTCGACTCGGGGATCGCGGGCGCGCCGAGGACGCCGCGCAGGAAGCCTTCTTGGCCATCTGGCGCTCGGCGCGGACGTACAAGTCCGAGCGCGGGAGCGGCGCGCCCTGGGTCTATGCGGTCGCCCGGAACGCGATCGTCGACGGCCTGCGCCGAACGCCCGAGCCGATCCGCGATGTCCCCGACCAGCCTGGGAAGGAGCCCGTCCCCCCGGACCGCGCGGAGGCCGCCTGGCAGGCGTGGCAGGTGCACCGGGCGCTCGAGATCCTCCCGGAGCACGAGCGTCCGATGATCGAGCTCGCCTACTGGCGCGGGCTCTCGCAGAGCGAGATCGCCGATTCGCTCGGTATACCCCTCGGAACGGTGAAGACGCGCACGCGAAGCGCTCTCGCGCGGCTTGCCGATGAGCTCGACGGGACGCTCGAATGACGGAGCGGGGGCCCGACTTCGACGAACTCGTGGGCGCCGACGTGGAGCCGACGGAGCGCGAGCGGCTGCTTCGTGTCCACGACGCTCTCGTGCAGGCAGGACCTCCTCCGGCGCTGTCCTCGAGACTCGCGGCGGCGCCGATGTCGACGGTCGTACCGCTGTCTCGCCGACGCCGGCGGACGGCGCTCGTCGCCTTGGCCGCTGCGTTCGGAGCCGTCGCCTTCACGATCGGGTTCCTCGTCTCCGAGAGCGGCGAGCGGAGCACCGATCGCGTGGTCGCGATGACCGGACCTGGAGGCGCGAGCGCCTCGCTCGAGGTCTTCGAGATCGACGACGCCGGCAACTGGCCGATGGAGCTCGAGGTCGACGGACTCGCGCCGCCGACGAGCGGCGGGCGGTATCAGCTGTGGCTGACGAAGGACGGCGAGCTTGCTGCGCTCTGCGGGAGCTTCCTCGTCGAGACCGACGGGACGGCTGCCGTTCCCATGAACGCGCCGTGGCGGTTCAGCGAGTTCGACGGCTGGGTCGTGGTCGAGTCAGGCTCGGAAACCCCCGTGCTCGCGACGTGAGGACGTCGATTGGCCTTGGGGGTCAGACTTCAGTCTGACCTTGGTCCTCGGTTTCGCCGATCCGCACACAACCGAGCTCTCACACCGGGGTCGGGCTGAAGCCGAGGCCCGCCGGACGGCAGCGAAACGTTCCGACCACGAGCAGCTGAGGCCGCCGGGCCACGCGCTATCGTCGTTTCATGAGCCTCGGACATCCCGCCCCCAGGCGTTCGGGCAGCTCCCAGTACGAGGACTTCATGCGCCACGTCTTTACCACGGGCGCTTCGAAGCAGGACCGGACTGGGACCGGGACAGTGAGCGTGTTCGGCCACCAGATGCGCTTCGACCTCTCCGACGAGTTCCCGTTGGTGACCACGAAGAAGGTCCACTTTTCCTCCGTCGCAAACGAGCTCCTCTGGTTCCTGCGCGGTGAAGGAAACATCCGCTCGCTGCAGGAGCAGGGCGTGACGATCTGGGACGAGTGGGCCGACGAGAACGGCGACCTCGGCCCCGTTTACGGCGTGCAGTGGCGGAGCTGGCCGACGCCGGACGGGGGTCACATCGACCAGATCGCCGAGGCCGTTCGCCTACTGCGCGAGGAGCCCGACTCCCGTCGCATGGTCGTGAGCGCGTGGAATGTCTCCGACCTTCCGAAGATGGCGCTGCAGCCATGCCATGCGTTCTTCCAGCTCTACGTCGTCGACGGGAGGCTGAGCTGCCAGGTCTACCAGCGAAGCGCGGACGTGTTTCTCGGTGTCCCGTTCAACATCGCGAGCTACGCGCTTCTCACGCACATGCTCGCGCAGCAGTGCGACTTCGATGTGGGCGAGCTGATCTGGACCGGCGGCGACTGCCACATCTACGACAACCATCGCCAGCAGGTCGAGACGCAGCTCGAGCGCGAGCCGTTCCCGTACCCGTCGCTCCGCCTGAATCGTCGGCCCGCGTCGATCTTCGAGTACGACTTCGAGGACTTCGAGGTGGTGGGGTATCAGCACCATCCGGCGATCCGCGCCCCTATCGCCGTGTGAAGGTCTCGCTGGTGGCAGCCGTCGCGCGCGGCGGCGTGATCGGCTTCGAAGGCGGGCTTCCCTGGCGGATCCCGGAGGACATGCGTCGCTTTCGCGAGCTCACGATGGGACACGCCGTGGTCATGGGGAGACGCACGTGGGACTCGCTTCCGGACCGCTTCCGCCCCCTGCCGGGCCGGCGGAACGTGGTCGTGACCCGAGACCCAGCCTGGGAGGCGGAAGGAGCCGAGCGCGCAAGCTCGCTCGAGGGCGCGCTCGAGCTGCTCGACGGCGTTCCGCGGGTGTTCGTGATCGGCGGCGGTGAGCTCTACGCCGCCGCGCTCCCCTTCGCCGACGAGCTCTTGCTCACCGAGATCGACCTCGAGGTCGAAGGCGACACGTTCTTTCCCAGCCTCGGGCGAGACGCGTTCGAGGAGGTTTCGCGCGAGCAGCACGTGTCCGAGGACGGAACGACATTCGCGTTCGTGAGCTATCGGACACGTCCAAGAGAGGCACTACATCTGGTAGGTTGAAAGCACTACCATGGAACGCGTGGAAGTCGGAATCCGAGAGCTGCGGCTCAACTTGAGCCGTTACGTCGCCCGAGTGCGTACGGGCACCGAGGTAATCGTCACCGATCGCGGTCACCCCGTCGCTCGGCTGGGGCCGGTCGACGAAGAAGGCGCTCATCACGCGCGTCTCATTCGCGAGGGAATCATCACTCCTGCGCTACGTCCGAAGCGGACGAAGCTTCCGCCTCCGATACCGCTGGAGGGCGAAGGGCCTCTCGTCAGCGAGATGGTGCTCGAGGACCGTCGCTGATCGCGTACTTCGACTCCTCCGCATTCGTCAAGCTCGTGCTCGACGAGCGCGGCGCCGACGAGGCGCGCGAGCTGTACAGGTCGTCGGCCTGGATCCAGTCCTCGAGGCTCCTCGTCCCGGAGGTGCGTGCTGCTATCGCGCGGGCACGAAGAATGGGCAGGCTCAGGGAACGCGCAGCAGAAAGGGCATTGCTTGAGGCGACTGCGCTCCTTGCAGAAGTCGAGCCGGTCGAGGTCGACGGTGTGGTCGCCAGCCAGGCGGGAGAGCTCGCAGACGCCCATGCGCTTCGTGCTTACGACGCGATCCATTTGGCGTCCTACGGGCGAGTGGAGTCACCGACTTCCGTCTTCGTGGCCGCCGACGGGGAGCTCGTCCGAGCAGCGATCTCGGTCGGACACGACGTAGCAGTCCTGGGCCGCTGAGGCCGCGTCAGCCGCGGCGGATCGCCAGCACGCTTGCCTTCCACGAGCCGCTCGGCGCTTCCACGTCTACCGAGTCCCCCACCTTCGCGCCGAGGAGGGCGCTGCCGAGCGGGGAGTCGGGAGAAACTCCGCCGACGGCCGAGATCTCGACCTCCAGCTTCTCGCCTCCCTCGTCGGCGAGCTCCACGATCGAGCCTACGCCGACGCTCTCGTTCGTGTCGTGTTCGACCGTGACCGCGTGGTGCAGGCGTTCCTTGAGGATGTGGATGCGCCGCTCGAGGAGCCCTTGCTCGTTCTTCGCCGCGTGGTACTCGAAGTTCTCGGAGATGTCGCCGAACTCGCGAGCACGCTTGATCGCCTCGATGATCTCCCGCCGACGTGGGCCTTCGAGCTCGGCGAGCTCGGTCTCGAGGGCGGACCGCTGGTCCTGAGTGAGGTGCTCTGCTCTCTGCTCGTTCACGTCCCCAAGGCTAACCACTCGGACGGCTCCCCTCACGATGCACGAACCGCGCGTGCGGATTACGCTCTCGCACGAGCAAACTTCACGCGAGAAGGAGGGTTTGTGGCGACCGACCTGGAGCGCTTCGTCGATGCCGACGGACGTGCTGACGCCGTCAAGGAAGTCCGTCGGCGGATCGACGCCGAGGGGATCCAGTACGTCTACTACCAATTCCCCTCCGTCACCGGCCGGATCATGGGCAAGGGCGTCCCGGCGCAGCACTGGGAGACGACCGCGCAGAAGGGGTTCCAGCTCG
>JBPCMD010000016.1:0-12399 GCA_051002595.1 Gaiellaceae bacterium | reverse complement strand
GGGGGGACCCCCTTCCCCCCCCCACGCCTATCGGGGTGCCCAGATTTGAACTGGGGACCTCTCCGACCCGAACGGAGCGCGCTACCAGGCTGCGCCACACCCCGGCCGAAGAAGCCTAGCTAGAACGTAGGGGAACCCGTGGTTCCGCCACGTGCCCCCTCCTTCGATCGTGGGGAACCCGTGGTTCCCCACGTGCCTCCTCCTTCTGTGCAACGCACTGAGCTTGAGGCGCGAGGCCTCCCGGCCGGCTAAGCCGGCCTCCGGCTCGATCGTGGCTCGTATCGAGGCTCGGTCTCTTCCTGCCTATCCTCTGTTCCGTGCTGCGCGCGGTTCTGTTCGACGTCGACTTCACATTGTTTCGGCCCGGGCCCGAGCTTGGGCCGGAGGGGTATCGGCGCGTGGGGGAGCGGCATGGGCTCGAGCTCGATCCCACTCGGTATGGAGAGGCTCGGACGGCCGCGATCGAGGCGCTGCAGGGCGAAGGGCGGTTCGTGCACGACGACGAGATCTGGATCGCGTTCACCGAGAAGATCGTTCGCGGCATGGGCGGAGATGCGGCGGGCGCGAGGGAGTGCGCGACGGACATGGTGCGCGAGTGGGAGCGGCACGAGAACTTCTCGCTCTACGAGGACGCCCTTGCTGTCCTCGACGAGCTTCGTCGGTACGACCTGAAGATCGGGCTCATCACGAATGGGCAGCGTGATCTCGAGGAGTTCGTCGCCCATCACGGCCTCGAGGTCGACGCCATGGTCGGATCGCGGCTGCACGGTAGGACCAAGCCGCACCCGTCCATTTTTGTCGCCGCGCTTCGCCTGCTGGAGGTGCAGCCTGAGGAGGCTGCGATGGTGGGGGATTCCTACGAGGACGACATCGCCGGCGCCCGGGCTCTCGGGATGCGCGCGATCCTGCTCGATCGCGACGGCCTGCGCCCCGACGAGCCGGAGCGGATCGACACGCTGCTCGCGCTCCCTGCCGCGCTCGGTCTCGCTCCCAAGTAACAGACTGTTACTTGGCGAATCCGAGCTCGGCGCGCCAGGATTGCGTGTGCTCGCCCAATGCTGGCGGGTGTCCGGCGGAGTAGCGCGGTCCGAACTCTGACGCCGCCTCTTGGCGCGTCCAGACTGGCCCCACACACACATCGTCGTCGCCGAAGAGAGCGAGCCAGTCCGCGAGTGGCTGCGTCTCGAAGATTCTGGAGAGCTCGGTCGCGAGCTCGTCCTGGTCGGCTGCGTATTGATGCGCGGCGAGCTCAGGTCGGCCGACAAGCTCGCAGAGACGCGCGAAGAACTTCGGCTCGAGCGCGCCGACGGTCAGATGCCGTCCATCGGCCGTCGCGTACGTCCGGTAGCACGCGAGCCCGCCGGTGAGCATCCCCGCGACTGGCTCGCCACCGAGCCGGTGCGCCACCAGATCGTGCGACCGCTGGGTCATCGAGACGGTTACTCGGGTCCCCTTGCCCGTTCGCCCCCGCTCGATGAGCGCGGCGAGGATCTTGACGATCGCCCCGAGCGCACCCGCCGCGAGGTCCGCGACTTGGACGGGCGGCCACTCGGGCGCGGTGTCCTCGAGCACTCCCGCCCAGCCGAGGTAGTTGAGATCGTGGCCGGCGCGAGCCGCGTGCGGGCCAGAGGTCCCGAAGCCCGTTATCGAGCAGTAGACCGTCGAGGAGGGGACGTCCTCGGGGCCGATGCCGATGCGCGCGGCGACTCCCGGTCGGAAGCTCTCCAACACGACGTCAGCGCGTGCCGCGACGGCGCGCGCGAAATCCACGTCGTTCCCGATATCGCAAACGACCGACTCGGTTCCTCCACGCAGCGCCGCATCCCAGGCAGGCGCCGTCTGGCGCATCGGATCCCCGTCCGGGCTCTCGACCCGCACGACCCGCGCGCCGAGCCGTAGAAGCTCGCGACTTGCGTACCCACCGGGGAGATAGCGCGTGAAGTCGACGACGAGGATCCCGGCCAGCGCTTGCACCGAGACGCAGCGTACCTCTATCCTCGACGGCGTTGACTGGCCGTTCAATAGCTCAGGAAGAGAAGAGACAGCTCATTCTCGACGCTGCTGTGCGCGTCTTCGCCCGGAGCGGCTACCACGGCGCCCGCGTCGGCGACATCGCGACCGAGGCGGGCGTCGCGCACGGGCTTCTCTACCACTACTTCGGCTCGAAGGAAGAGGTTCTCGAGACGGTCTTCCGCGAGAACTTCAGCGAGCTGCTCGATCGCTTCCGGGCGGTCGAGGAAGCCGACGAGTCTGCAGGCGAGAAGCTCGAGGGCATTGCCAAGATCCTGCTTCGCACCTGGCGGAACGATCCGGCCCTCGTCACGGTCATGGTGCGCGAGGTCGCGCGCAGCCCGCAGCTCCAAGCCCAGGTCGGCGAAGTGCGGCAGGCGTTCTCCATCGTCCAGCGTGTGATCGAAGAGGGGCAAGCCGACGGAGCCTTCCGGCATGACATCGACGCCGAGCTCGCGAGCTTTGTTGTTTACGGCGGCCTTGAAGAGGTGCTCACCGGCTGGGTACTCGGGCAGCTTCCGGACGGCGACGAGGAGGTCGCACGCGCCGAGGAGACGGCGATCCAGCTCACACTCGGCGGGCTCAGAACATAGGCTCGCATCGTGCCGAAGATCTTCAACCTGAACGGCGACGAGTGGGATCGCACCGAGGATCGCCCCGGCTGGCGGAGCAAGGACGCCTGGGTCGGCGCCCACATCGGCGCCGAGCTGATCGGCGGGAGCATGTACGAGCTCGAGCCCGGAGACAGGCTCTGGCCCTATCACGTGCACCACGCGAACGAAGAGTGGCTCCTCGTGGTGCGTGGACAACCGACGCTACGAACCCCGGACGGCGAGCACGACCTCTCAGAAGGCGATGTCGTCGCATTCTCGCGCGGCGACGAGGGCGCCCACCAGGTCTCGAACAAGACCGAAGCGCCGATCCGCGTTCTCATGCTCTCGACGCTGATCGCACCGGATCTCGTCCACTATCCGGACAGCGGCAAGTTCGGCGCTCGGAGTGCGAAAGGTGAGCGCGTGCTGCTAAGCCGCCCAGGCCCGATCGTCGACTACTGGGACGGTGAGGACTGACTCTGCGCCAGACCCGTAATCCGCTAACGCGGATTCCGATCGCGCGAAAGCAAACCACTTCATGTAGAGCCCGGGACCGGATTCTCGGGGTGTGATACCGGACTCCCGTCGCTTGGCCCGCTACCGAAACGCGTTCTCGCCGGTCAGAGCTTCGCCGACGACGAGCGTGTGCACCTCGTGCGTGCCCTCGTAGGTCAGCACCGACTCGAGGTTGTTCATGTGCCGGATGACCGGGTACTCGAGCGTGACGCCGTTCGCGCCGAGGATCGTGCGCGCCGAGCGGGCGACCTCGATCGCGCCGCGGACGTTGCCCATCTTTCCGAGGCTCACGTGCTCCGGCCGTAGTGTCCCGTTGTCCTTCATCCGGCCGAGGTGGAGGGCGATGAGGGTGCCGCGGCTCAGCTCGAGCGCCATCTCCGCGAGCTTCTGCTGTGTGAGCTGGTAGCCGGCGATCGGCTTGCCGAAGACGATCCGCTCCTTCGAGTACTCGAGCGCGGACTCGAAGCAGGCGCGCCCCGAGCCGACCGCGCCCCAGACGATCCCGAACCGGGCCTCGTTCAGGCAGGAGAGCGGGCCGCGCAGCGTGGTCGCGTCGGGCAGGACGTTCTCGTCCGGCACGCGCACGTCCTGGAGGACGAGCTCCGAGGTGACCGATGCGCGCAGCGAGAGCTTCTTGTGGATCTCGGGCGCGGAGAAACCTGGCATGTCCTTCTCGACGATGAAGCCGCGGATCTCCTCGTCGTCGGTTCTCGCCCAGACGATGGCGATGTCGGCGATCGAGCCGTTGGTGATCCACATCTTCGCGCCGTTCAGGATCCAGTCAGAGCCGTCGCGGCGCGCGTGCGTCCGCATCGAGCCAGGGTCGGAGCCCGCGTCCGGCTCAGTGAGCCCGAAGCAGCCGATGACCTCGCCGCGGTGCATCGGCGGGAGCCAGCGCTCCTTCTGCTCCTCGGAGCCGAAGCGCCAGATCGGGAACATCGCAAGCGAGCCCTGCACCGAGACCGCGCTCCTCACTCCGGCGTCACCGGCCTCGAGCTCCATGCAGGTCAGCCCGTACGCGACCGAGCTCGCTCCGGGCAGGCCGTAGCCGTCGAGGTGCATGCCGTAGAGGCCGAGCTTGGCGAGCTCCGGAAAGAGCTCGCGCGGGAAGATCCCCTTCTCGAACCAGTCGCCCACGTCGGGGAGGACGTGCTCGCGCACGAACTGCCTGACGGTGTCGCGGATCGCTTTCTCCTCGTCGTCGAGGAGGACATCGATCGCCAGGTAGTCCAGGGGATCGAGTGCGGAAGGCTTGGTCGTGGTCGTCGCCATGGTCACATCTTACGAGAAGGGGTCTGGCTGAAGCCAGACCCAGACGGTGTCTTGACCGGATGTAGCGCGACCGCCTACACTATTGACTGACTAGTCAATCGACACAGGAGCAGAGGTCATGACAGTTGTTGAAACCGGCATCGCGGGCGGCGTCTCGTTCGAGCTTACGCCCGAGCAGCGCGAGCTCCGCGCGCTTGCACGCGAGTTCGCGGACAAGGAGATCCGGCCGAAGGCGGCCGAGTACGACGAGCATTCGACCCATCCGGTGGACGTGATCGCGAAGGCACACGAGCTCGGCCTGATGAACCTGCACGTGCCCGAGTCGCTCGGCGGCATCGGGCTCCCGTCCTTCGAGGGCATGCTCGTCGCCGAGGAGCTGAACCGCGGCTGCTCCGGGATCGGCACGTCGATCGGGGCAAACGGCCTCGGCGCGGCGCCGGTCCTGATCGCCGGCACCGAGGAGCAGAAGGAGCAGTGGCTCCCACCGCTCCTCGAAGTGCCGATTCTCTGCTCCTTCGGCTTGAGCGAGCCGGACGCGGGCTCCGACGTCGCGCGCATGAAGTCGACCGCGGTGCGCCAGGCCGACTCGTACGTCCTGAACGGCTCGAAGACGTTCATCACGAACGCTGGCTACGCGGCCTGGACGGTCGTCTTCGCGAAGACCGACCCGAGCAAGGGCCATCGGGGGATCTCGGCGTTCATCGTCCCCATGGACACCCCAGGCGTCCAGATCGAGAAGCACCTGGACAAGATGGGACAGCGCTCGACGGACACGTCCGCGTTCGCGCTCACCGACGTCGTCGTCCCCGTCGAGAATCGGTTGGGCGAGGAGGGCGAGGGGTTCAAGATCGCGATGAAGACCCTCGACTTCACGCGACCCGGCACCGCGGCCGGGGCGGTCGGGGTCGCGCAGGCGGCCTTTGAGCACGCGGTCGCGTACGCCAAGGAGCGCGTCACCTTCGACGTCCCGATCGCCATGCACCAGGGCGTGAATTTCATGATCGCGGACATGGCGACCGAGATCGAGGCGGCGAGGCTGCTCGTCTGGCAGTCCGCGTGGCTCCACGACCAGGGCAAGCGCGCCACCCTTCAGTCCTCGTTCGCGAAGCGCTTCGCGGCGGACACGGCGATGAAGGTGACGACGGACGCCGTGCAGGTCTTCGGCGGCTACGGGTACATCAAGGAGTATCCGGTCGAGAAGCTGATGCGCGACGCGAAGCTCTTCCAGATCTATGAGGGGACGTCGCAGATCCAGCGACTCGTGATCGCGAAGGAGATCTTCCTCCCGCGCGACGAGTCGTAGGGGCGAGGCTCGCCTCGCCCCTACGCGTACCACCGGACGAGGGCGAGGCAAGCCTCGGTCCCTACGACCCCAGAGCGCGCTGAAAGGGCGGAAGGAAGCCGGGCGAGAAGCGCATTTCACCGAGCCACGACGTCACGCGTGCGACTTCGGCTTCGACCGCGCGAACGGCGTCCGCGCCCACGTCTTCGAGCAGCTTGAAAACGATCTCGCCGTCACGGCGCTGCGACCAGCCGCCGACGACTCTGCCGTCCCACCACACGGTCGGCCCGGCATTGCCGTTGCTATCGAAGAGGAGCGACGCGTGCTCACCGAGATACCAGTCGCGCTCCTTCCAGCCCATCGTCGTCGGATCGAGCGTCGGCAGTAGAGCCGCTGACGGCTCGAGCCTCTCGGCGGGCTCGAGGTCGTCAGCGAGGACGAATCCGGTTGCGCCGTCGAGATCGACGACCGTCTGCGGCACGGCTGTGAGCGCGGCGCGGGCCTCCCGGGCCGTCCATCCCGCCCACCAGCGGATATCGGTCTCGGTTGCTGGCCCGAAAGCGGCGAGCCAGCAGCGGAGAAGCGTCGCCTGCGCCTCGCCTTGGTCGACCTTCGGGATCGGACCGTCGAGCCAGGATTCCAGCGGCGCCCAGCGGTACTGCCCGCTGACCCAGGTCCCGCGGGAACGACCCCGAACGATCCGACCTTCCATCGCCAGCTGTGGAAGAACGCGCGATCCGATGCTCTGCGTCGCCTCGAACCGCGATCCCACGCCGAAGCGGAGCCGCTTTGCGAGCACTGGAACATCTTTCGTGAGATCCGATGTGAACGCCTCACCTCGGGCCTCCAGTGCGCGCAGCGCGGCCGCCAAAGCGCGTGTAAGCCAGGGCTTGGGCCGTATCGAGATACCGCTGTCCTCGATCATCTTCTCGAGTCTCCGGCGCTCGCGCGCGGCGATCGTCCGCGTGCATGCTGCATAGACGACGGGGACGAGCTCGCGTGGCACGACGAAGAGGGTGCGGCGCATGCCGAGTATGCGGACGAGCGCGCGCTCGACGTAGAGCTCGTGCTCGATGTCCGCCGGCTGAACATTCGCTCGCGCGTGGATGGAGAGGAAGACGGTGACCGCATCGGTCGAGTGCAGGACGACGACGGACCTCGCTGCCTCGAGCGGGCTGTCCGCCCGATTCTGAGAGGAGAGCCGGTGCCGCGAGACCAACCGCGCCCGCCGCTCTGCCACGTCGATCCGGTGCACGGGCACCGTTCTAGCAGGGAGCGTAGGATCGCGCGGTGGCGCTCGAGATCGATCTCTCCGGCCGCGTCGCCCTCGTCACGGGAGGCTCGCGCGGCCTCGGCCGTGCGGACGCGCTGACGCTGGCCCGCGCAGGAGCCGACGTGGCGATCGCCGACATCCTGGTCGAGTCGGAGGTCTCCGAGGAGACCGACCGCTGGGGCTCGCTCGCGACAGTGGCACGGACGCAGGGCATGGTTTACACCGAGTCGACTGCGGAAGAGATCCGCGGCATGGGCCGCCGCGCGCTGGCGCTCAAGTGCGACGTCACCGACCGAGAGCAGGTCGCCGACGTCGTCACACGGACGCTCGAGGAGCTCGGATCGGTCGACATCCTGATCAACAACGCGGGCACGCTCGATCACGTCGGGCAGTTCCACGACCAGAGCCCGGAGCTCTGGGAGCGCGATCTCCGCGTCAATCTCACCGGCGGGTTCAACTGCGCGCAGGCGGTCTGGCCGCACATGAAGGAGCGGGACTGGGGTCGCATCGTCAACATGGCCTCGGTCGCGGGGACGCTCGGCGGGTTCGGGCAGGCGAGCTACTCGACGACGAAGTCCGGGATCCTGGGCTTGACGAAGACGCTCGCAATGGAGGGCGCTCGGCACGGCATCACCTGCAACGCGATCGTTCCCGGGGTGATCGGAACCGAGGCATTCAACATGGCCAACGCGAAGATGAACGAGCGCATCGTCGCGCGCACGGCCATGAAGCGGCCAGGCGAGCCCCAGGACATAGCCAACGCCATTGCCTTCTTGTGCTCCGACCTCGCCTCCTACATCACGGGCGTGGGGCTGTACGTTTCAGGCGGAGTCGAGCTCTTCGTCTTCTGACCCATGGCCACTGCTGCGCAAGATCCCCAGAGCATCCTCGCTGCCATCGACGGCTCCGAGCGCTTCCTCGTTCAGCAGGTGTTCAAGCCGATCGGGAACGAGTATCGGATCAGCATCCCCGCGCCCGGCGCGACGGAGGAGGGCGCTCCGCTGCTCTTCGTCAAGCAGAAAAAGCTGTCGATCAAGGAGGACATCCGCTTCCGGCTCTCGCCCGATGCCGACTCGCATCTTTTCATGATCAAGTCGAAGACCGCTTTCGAGTTCCGCGGCCGACACGAGGTTCTCGATGAGCACGGCCAGGTGGTCGGCCTGCTCGAGAAGGCGTTCGGCAAGTCGCTTCTCCGCAGCCACTGGGTTGTGCGCGACGCGGCCGGCTCGGAGCTCTTCGAGGCGCACGAGGCAAGCTGGGTGATCGCTCTCGTACGACGAGCCGCGGGACTCATCTCGAACTGGCTGTCAGCGCTCACCTGGCTGCCGTTCAACTTCGTGCTCGTCCGAGACGGTCAGCAGGTCGCCACCTACCGCCGGGTGTTCGGCAAGCTTCGCGACCGCTACGTGCTCGAGCTCGGGCCGGAGTTCCAGGGTGATCGTCGGCTAGTGCTTGCATTCGCGGTCGCGCTCGACGCGCTCCAAGACCGTTAGCGTCCCGCTAAAATCCGGCGTCCGGTGCGCGCCGACTCGCCTCTGATCGCCTCGCGCGCGCGTCGACGCGCGCGCAGCCACTCGGTGCTCATCGCGCTCGCATTCATCGCGGCGATGTTTGCCGTCGTCGGCCTCCTGCTCGGATTCGCGTTCGCGGGCTCGCCCCACGAGCTCGCCCCGGGCGCGCGTGTCGCCGGGGTGAACGTTGGCGGGCTCACGCAAACCGAGGCTGTCGCGAAGCTCGACCGGCTGTTTTCGGACGTTGCGCGCGACCCGGTGACATTCGTCGCGGGCGAGGGGTCGTTCACTTTTGCGGCGAACCAGCTGGGAGTCAAACCGGACTGGGCCGGCGCGGTGGCCGCGGCCGGACGGTCAGGCGATGGGTTCGGCCCGATTCGGGGATTTCGGCGACTGCACACGCGCTTCTTCGGAGCGGAGGTACTGCCGCGCCTCGCGGTCTCGAGCGCCGCGCTCGATTTCGCCCTCGAGCGCATCGCGGACTCGGTCGATCGCGCTCCGAAGGACGCGGCCCTGGTGCGGAGAGGGCTCGAGATCGAGTCGATTCCCGAGCGGGTCGGCCGCAGGCTCGCACGCGAGCAGGCGGCGCACGCTGTCGTGCGCGGACTCGGCTCGCTCGAGCGGGTGCGGGTCGGGATCGTGCTGCCTGTCGTCGTCGCCTCGCCGGACGTGACCGCGCGGGAGCTTGCTCCGCTGGCCCGGCGGGCGCGAGTCGCCCTCTCGGGGCCGGTTATCCTCCGCGGCGCCAAGCGCAGCTTCGAGGTTCCTCCTCGAAAAATCGCGGTGCTCCTCGCGCTCCCGCGCGACGGTGGCTCCCGCCTCGCGATCGCGGGACCCCGCGCGGACCGCTACTTCCGCGCACTGGCCGAGCGCGTCGGCAAGCCGCCGCTCGACGCCGGCTTCGCCGTGTCGGGCGAGCGCGTCCAGATCGTCCCCTCGCGGAACGGCACGGAGCTGGACGTGCTCCAGGCGGCGCGCTCGCTGCTCCGGGCGGCGACGTCGAGGACGAACCGGGTCGCGATGCTCACCATCGTCCGGGCCGCCCCCGAGCGAACCACTGCCGAGGCTCTCGCCATGGGTATCGACCGTCGGATGTCGGCCTACAAGACCTACAACTCCGGAACGTGGGATCGCATCACGAACCTCCGGCTCGGGGTGTCTCTCCTCGACGACACGCTCGTGGCTCCCGGGCAGACATTCTCGCTGAACGAGACGATCGGAGAGCGAACGGAGGAGAGAGGCTTCCGCTCCGCCCCCGTGATCATCGGCACGGAGTACGCCGAGGAGGTCGGCGGAGGGACGTCGCAGGTCGCGACCACGGTGTTCAACGCCGCCTGGGAGGCCGGTCTCAGGATCACCGAGCGAAACCCGCACGCCCTCTACATCAGCCGCTACCAGCTCGGGCGTGACGCGACCGTGTACTGGCCGTCGCTGGATCTCGAGTTCGTCAACGACACGAAGAAGTGGGTGCTGGTGAAGGGCTTCGTCGAGTACGACGGGATCGTGGTCTCGATCTACGGAGGCGAGGACCGCCGCGTCGATAGCTCGGAGGGAACGATGGAGATCACGGGTCCGGTCGTGGTCGAGCGCGACGAAGATCCCACTCTGGCTCTCGGCAGCACGGTCGTCGAGGAAGCGGGGACGCCGCCGAGCGCCACGTCGGTGACGCGCACGATCTACAACAGGAACGGAACGGTGCTGCGTACCGAGACGTGGAATACGTCGTACAAGTCTCACGCGCGAGTCATCCGAGTCGGCACGAAGGCGCCGAAGCCCCCCAAGCCGCCGGCCAAGGATCCGAAGGCCCAGCCGGGCGATGCCGCCAAGACGCCGCCAGACGCGGACGCGCGAATCAGCCCTCCTGCGACGCCGCCCTGATCATCGTTTCCACCAGCCAGTCGGGCACGCGCGTGGGGCGGCACGTCTCGCGCTCGACGGTCGCATGCAGCGAGTGCCCGTCGGCGACGAGCTTGCTTTCCCGGGTGATCCGATACTCGTAGCGAAAGCGAGCGCCGCGGACGTCGACGCAGCGAGTCCAGACCGTGAGCCGCTCGTCGAAGTACGCGGCCAAGTGATAGCGCACGTGCACTTCGGTGGTCAGCGCCTCAAATCCGCGGTCCCGGATCGACTGGTAACCGCCCGCATAGCGCTCGAGGTGCTCCACCCTCGCGACTTCGAACCAGACGAGAAACGACGCGTGGTGCGCGATGCCCTGCGCGTCGGTCTCCGCGAAGCGCACCTTGACCTCGGTCGAGAACGAGAAGTCATCCACGCAAGCAACCCTAGAATCGCCGCGTGTCCGCCGCTGCGCTAGCCGCGCTCCTGATCGAGCGGCAGCCGTGCGTCGTGCTCACCGGAGCGGGGATCTCGACCGAAAGCGGCATCCCCGACTTCCGCTCCCCGACGGGAATCTGGGCCGAGGTCGATCCGCTCGAGGTCGCGTCGATCCAGGCATTCAGAGGCGATCCTGAGCGAGTCTGGGGCTTCTATCGCGCGCGCATCGGTGTGCTCCTCGAGGCGGAGCCGAACCAGGGTCATCTCGCGCTCGCCGAGCTCGAGCGGCGCGGTCTGGCGCAGGCGATCGTGACCCAGAACATCGACACGCTGCACAGCCGGGCGGGGAGCCGCGACGTGATCGAGGTGCACGGATCGATCCGCGCAGCGACATGCTTTGATTGTCGATGGACAGAAGAGCTCGCGGGGGTTCTGGCGCAGCTCGAGGAGCGCACGGCGCCGCTCTGCGTCCACTGCGGGGAGATCCTCAAGCCCGGCGTCACGCTCTTCGGCGAGTTGCTCCCGTCCGCGGCGATCGAGCGGGCGACCGATCTTGCGCGCGCCGCCGCGCTCATGCTGGTCGTCGGATCGACGCTCGAGGTGTGGCCGGTCGCGGGGCTCCCGCTCGAGGCGCGCTCATTTGCCGTCGTCAACCGCGGGCCGACCGCCCTCGACCGCAGAGCCGAGCTGAAGATCGATGGAGACGCGGGCGCGACCCTGACCGCCGTTGTCAACGCGCTCTGATGCGAAGGACGCCTCGGGCTGGTATGACTAGTGGTATGGCGCGGACGAGCGAGCAGGACAAGGATCTGATGAGCCGGCTGGCCGATGCGGGCGAGGAGGCGTTGCAACGCCTCTCCGACCTCCCCGGCGGGCAGCGCGCGGTCGCCGCGCTCAACGATCTGCGCGCGCGCGTGGACGAGCTCGGGAAGAAGGTGCGCGGTATCGACGTCCTCGAGGCGCGAGTCGCCAAGTTGGAGCGCGAGGTCGCAGGGCTGAGGAAATCGCCTGCGCGCCGCTCGGCCGAGCGCAAGCCTACCTAGGTCGTAGGGGCGGGGCTTGCCCCGCCCTCACGCTCGCGTCGCGGAACCCGCACGCGCAACCCGCGCGGCACGACCTCGAACCTCGCGGGAGTCGTCCCGGGTTGCTCGCCGTCGAGCTCGATCGGGAGTGGCTCGGCCGCATCCACGGTGACGACGCGGCCATGGAGCACTTCGAGCCGCGGGTGGGGGAGGTGCTTGCCGCGGTAGCTCTTCGGCAGCGTGAAGAGGAGGTCGCGCTTCGTGATGTCACCGATCAGGAGCACGTCGAACAGACCGTCGTCGGGCTCGGCCTCCGGGAGCATCATCATCCCGCCACCGAGGAAGCGGCCGTTCGCGACCAGGGCGTCGATCATCTTCCCGCCTCGGATCTCGTCGTCGACCGAGACCCGCATCTCACCGGTTTGCCAGCGGGCGAAGGCCGCGAGCGTCGCCCAGTAGTAGGAGATCTTCCCGCCGAGGGCCTTCGAGGTCTCGTTCGCGCGCTTTGCGATCGCGCCGCTGATCCCCGCGCTTCCCACATTCGCGAAGTGGGCACGGGCTTCCGTTCCCGCCCAGGTTTTGTACGAGACGAGCCCGAGGTCGATCTCGCGCACTTCGCCCGAGAGCGCTACCGCGACCGCCGCAT
>JBPCMD010000015.1:0-13737 GCA_051002595.1 Gaiellaceae bacterium | reverse complement strand
CACATCCTCCCGAACGCCATCTCACCGATCATCGTCGCGGCGACACTCGCGCTCGCCACCGCGATCATCGACGCCGCGGGGCTCGGCTTCCTCGGCCTCGGGCCCCAGGATCCGTCCACGCCCGAATGGGGAACGATGCTCACCGACACCGTGCGGTACCTCCAGACGGCGCCCCACCTGGCGATCATCCCGGGTGTCGCGATCGTGATCTCCGTTCTCGGCTTCAATCTGATCGGGGACGGGCTGCGCGAGGGTCTCGACCCGAAGCTCAGAGGTCGATGACGGTGCGTGAACCGCTCCTTGTGGTCGAGGACCTGCAGGTGGAGTTCTGGACGAGCCGCGGCACGGTCTACGCCGTCAACGGCATCTCGTTCGAGGTCGCGGCCGGCGAGACCCTCGGCATCGTCGGCGAGTCGGGTTGCGGGAAGAGTGTCACCTCGTTGGCTCTGCTTGGCATCCTCTCCCGCGCCGGAAGAGCCACAAGCGGCAGCGCAATGTTCGGCGGGCGCGACCTGCTGACGCTCGACGACCGAGAGCTTCGGAAGATTCGCGGGCGGGAGATCGCGATGATCTTCCAGGATCCGATGAGCTCGCTGAACCCGGTCCTCACGGTCGGGCGCCAGATTCGGGAGGCTCTGGAGACGCACTTCGACATGGAGCGCCGGCCGGCCGATCGGCGCGCCACGGAGCTGCTCGAGCAGGTCGGCATCCCGAGCGCGAGGCAGCGGCTCGAGGACTACCCACACCAGTTCTCGGGGGGGATGCGGCAGCGCGCGATGATCGCGATGGCTCTAGCCTGCGAGCCGAAGCTGCTCATCGCGGACGAGCCGACAACCGCGCTCGACGTCACCATCCAGGCTCAGATCCTGGATCTCCTACGCGAGCTGGTCTCCGGGCGCGACACGTCTCTGATCCTCATCACGCACGATCTCGGGGTCGTCGCGGGGATCTGCGAACGGGTCCACGTGATGTATGCGGGCACCTTCGTCGAGACGGGATCCGCCGACCAGGTCTTCGCGGCGCCGCAGCATCCGTACACCTACGGCTTGCTGCGGAGCGTCCCGCGGCTCGATACCGCGCGGCGGCAAGCGCTGGAGCCGATCGCCGGCTCGCCGCGAAACATGCTCAGCCCGCCCGATTCGTGCCCGTTCTCGCCGCGCTGTCCGAATCGCATCCTAGTGTGCACGGAGGTGCTCCCCG
The DNA here is from genome assembly GCA_051002595.1 of Gaiellaceae bacterium. GTDB lineage: Bacteria > Actinomycetota > Thermoleophilia > Gaiellales > Gaiellaceae > GMQP-bins7. The sequence continues at coordinate 12,537 of JBPCMD010000015.1, read as the reverse complement.
AGCTCGAGCCGGTCGAGCCCGGGCACCGGATCGCCTGCTTCAACCCCGTCCCCGCAGACCTCTGGAGGCGGCAGCTCGAGGGCGCAGCGTGAGTCCGTTGCTGGAAGTCGACTCGCTCAAGGTCTACTTCCCGATCACGAGCGGGATCCTGCTCGACCGCCATGTCGGCGACATCAAGGCAGTCGACGACGTCTCACTCTCGATCGAGCGAGGGGACACGCTCGGGTTGGTTGGCGAGTCCGGCTGCGGGAAGTCGACGCTCGGCCGGGCGATCCTTCGGCTGTACGAGCCGACCGCCGGTCGCGTGATCTTCGACGGGCAGGACATCACGCACCTGAAGGAGAGCGCTTTGAGGCCGCTCCGGCGCCGTATGCAGATGGTCTTTCAGGATCCGTTCGCATCGCTCAACCCGCGTCACTCGGTCGGGCGGATCATCGGCGAGCCGCTTCGCATCCACTCCGGCACCGATCGCCGGTCGGAGACGGGAGCCCGCGTCCGGGAGCTGCTCTCCCTGGTCGGACTGCCGCCGGATGCCGTCGGTCGGTATCCGCATGAGTTCTCGGGCGGCCAGCGGCAGCGCATCGGGGTCGCGCGTGCCATCGCCCTCAATCCGGAGCTTCTCGTCTGCGACGAGCCGGTCTCGGCGCTCGATGTCTCGATCCAAGCTCAAATCATCAACTTGATGGAGGAGCTCCAGACCGAGCTCGGGCTGACCTACCTCTTCATCGCCCACGATCTGGCTGTCGTCCGCCACATCTCGGACCGGATCGCGGTGATGTATCTCGGCAAGATCGTGGAGGTGGCTCCGGCGGACGACCTCTACGTCAACCCGCTCCACCCGTACACGATCACGCTGCTCTCGTCGATTCCGATCCCGGATCCTCGCGTGGAGAGACGACGCCAGGCGATCCGGGTCGAAGGCGATCTGCCCAGCCCCGCGAATCCGCCCGCTGCTTGTCGCTTCCACACGCGTTGCCCGTTCGTGCAGCCGACGCGCTGCTCCGAGGACGAGCCGTTGCTCCGCTCACTCGACGGACACCTCGTCGCCTGCCACTACGCGGAAGACATCAAGGCGGGGCGAATCGTTCCTCACTCCTCGGCTTCGGACTCCCCCGTTCGAGCGAATCCCGCGGCCGCGTCCTAAAGCGCCTCGTCGTCACCGCCGATACCGGATGCGTGGACGCCGCTGAGCGTAAGGAGATCCTCGACCGCTACCGAGACCACAGCCGCCGGTTCGAGGCGGCTGCGGCGCGCCGCAGCTCACGCCGGCACGGCTCGGTCATCCCCTTCACGTCGCCCTCCACGCGTGAGGTCGGTCAGGATCCCACAGCGCGCGAGATCGAGGTGCTCCAGCTCGTCGCCGACGGACTGGTGAATCGAGAGATCGGCGAGCGCCTCTTCCTCTCGGAGGAGACGGTCAAGTCACACGTCCGACATCTACTCGCGAAGCTGCAATCGCGCAGTAGAGGCCACGCCGTCGCGGTCGGCTTCCGGCGTGGGCTCATTGCGTAGCTATACAACGACCCGTCTCATCTGCTTGCTCCATCGGGTAACCGGACGTCTACCCCGAAAGAGGGATGCCCGACCCTTCTGGAGAACTGAGGATGAGACGGCCCTACCAGGCCTTAGGTCCTCGAACCATGACGACTCCTAGATTGGGAACTGACGGCACCCGGATGGTATACCCCTTTAGAGGGATCCTGCAAGGCTTCCGTCAGTCGCCTCCCGTGCAGCTAAGGACGGTGGCCTATGTCGCAGGCCTGATCGCCGCAGCGATCATTGTGGCGGTCGCGCTCCTCTACGCGGACTACGGGTTGGAAGCGCCGATAACAGTGGTGGCGCTTGCCGCCGCCGCCGCAGTTCTTGAGAGAACCAGCGTCCGGCTCACGAAGAGCATCGAGCTTTCCACCAGCGCCCTGGCGACCCTCCTGGCAGCGGTACTGCTTGGCCCGCTAGCGGCGGCAGTCGTTGGCGGAGCATCAATGCTTGGCGATCCCGAGTTGATCTCTCGCAACGCGAGCCGAGCGCCGCGCCTGAAGTGGGCAACGTATACGAGCACCCGATTTATTGGGGGAGCAGCAACGGGACTGGCAGCGCAGGCAACCCTGACGTTCGTGCCGTCCGAGTTCGGCGGCATCATCGCCGCCACGCTAGTGGGCGCGTTCGTCGCGGAGACACTCGAGATCGCGTTTTCCATCCTTACGATTGGAGTTCGCGGGGGATCGGTCTCCGACACTGCGCGCGCAGTTATCCCCCTACTCGTTCTCGTACCTCCAGTCTACGCGCCGATTGTTGCCCTTCTCGCCTTCATGTACGTCGAGGTTTCTCCGTGGACAATTGTCCTCTTTCTCGTACCCGGAATGGCTGCTCAGCGTCTCTACGGCCTATACCAAGAGGAGCGCCGGCTGGCTGCCGATCTCTCGACCGTGAACGAAACCCTTGAGCGTGCCAACCTTCAGTTCGCTGCCGCTCTGATTGCCACGCTTGACGCACGCGATCGCTACACGGCCGGCCATTCCGCCGCGGTGGCCATCTACTCACGGGATATCGCCGAGCGAATGGGTCTTCCCGCTGAAATCCACGAGCACGCTTACCTCTGTGGCTTGGTTCATGACATTGGCAAGGTTGGGCTTCCGCCTGGGCTACTTGAAAAGCCGGGCGCGTTGACGCTGGAGGAGCGGCGTCAGATGCAGGAGCACTCGGCCATCGGAGAGCGGATACTCGCGCACGTCGACGAATATTCCGAAATCGCCACTGTCGTTCGCTTCCACCACGAGCGAATTGACGGTCAGGGTTACCCAGACGGGCTGAGCGGAGAAGCAATACCGCTTGTTTCCCGCATCATCGCCGTCGCCGATGCTTACAACGCGATGACGTCGGATCGGCCGTATCGCGATGCTATGCCAAGTCGTGTGGCGCGTCTACGACTCGCCCAAGCGGTCGACAGTCAGTTTGACACCTCTGTCATCGCAGCCTTCGAGGCCATTCTCGCCGGAGCCAACGAGGAATATCGCCTCGCGAAACGAAGCGACTTCCTCGCGTTCGCGCAAAGCTCCTACGAGTCCCGGGCAGCGCCCTCGCCTTCTATCGCCGAAGTCGCCTGACTTGCGCGTTCGAGTGCGGCCTGGACGGCAAGAGCTGTCCTGGATCGTACTCCGAGTTTGTCGAATATGTGATGGACATGGACCTTCACTGTGCCTTCGGTGATGAAAAGAAGTCGAGCGATCTGCAGGTTCGTAAGCCCCTGCGCCAGCAATTCATAGACCTCTCGCTCACGGGCAGATAGACGCGCTTCGGGATGGCCATCATCGTTGAGCACGTGGCCGGCTGCGGCGGCAAGATCGTCGTCCTTCGCGCGCTTCAAGAGCTGCACGAGACGCTCCGGCGCATGTGATGCACGCAGGAGGACTGGTAGGAGCTCCGGTGTCGATCGGTACGCTGTGACAAGCAAGTCCAGGCCGCCTGTTGCAAACGCGGTGTCTTCAAGTTCCAGGATCCGGTCGACAGCATCTGGTTCGGACAGCTTCAGAGCCGACACTGCCGATACAGCCGTGAGTAGCACAGTTGCCTCGATCGCCCTTGTCGAACCGCAGATTTCATGCGCGATCTTCCGAGCTTCGCCAACCCGTCCCGCGGACGCGAGAACGAGAGCGCGAGCCGACAGCACCTCAGCGCGAATACCGGGTAGCGCTGCTCTGAGCGACGGCTCTTCAATCGTAAGCGCAGTCCGGTGACGCCGTTGCTGAGCAAGCATCCGCAAGTACTTTCCAAAGACGTGCTGCTGCGCTGCGATGTCCCGTGTCCTGCGTGTTAGAGCGAGCGCTTCGGTTGCAAGGCGTTCGGCTTCTTGCCAGCCTCGAAGTCCGGCATAGGCGCTGGCTGCGGACGCTAGAGCATATGGGATTGCAAAGTCCAGCCGGTAGCGATTAGCCGTGGCGAGGAACTCGTTCGAAACCTGGAGCGCATCGCCGTACCGGGCAGCAAGGCCAAGAACGGATGAGTAAACGCTCTGGAAGGAAGACACAACGAGCGGATCCTCAACCGTGGAGAGAAGCTCATACGCGGCATCGGCATCCGCGAGATCTATGTGTCCGAAGTTGGTTCCATACCCGAGTTCATAGCTCGCACACTGAAAGACCTCCCGGATGTTGGATCGTGAAACGCTCACGGCGAGGGAGCGCGTCATCTCGGTGGCTTCCGGTAGTTCGAGTTCTGTTGCGCATATGAGCTGGCCCCAGAGCGCATCACGTCGCGCGACGTGCGTAGGGGCTACTGCCTCCGCCCGGCGATAGAGATCGAGCGCTTCTTCCTCTCGCGAAGCGATATGCGCAGCACGACCGCCGACATAGAGAGCGCGGAACCTCAACTCGGAATCGTCTTTTGCGGCCCTCTCGGCATGCGCCTGCGCCTCCGAGAGACGACCGCCGCGGAGGGCGACCTCCGCGCGCGCAAGTGAGAAGGCTGGGGACTGGAGACCCAAGCTCGCTCCCAGCTCGCACCACGCTTCGATCGTCTGAAGTCGCGCCATATCGAGTAGCTCGTCGAGCGCCTCGACCATGAGCTCTTCGAGCGCGGCCCCGAGACGATTGCGCGCGATGACATCGAACGCCGCGTCCCACTCTCGTCGGCCTCGGTAGTGATCGACGGAGATGGCGACGCTCTCTGGGCCTGCGATGAAGCCGAGCTGGGCGCAGCGCTCTTCGAGGAACGAGCGTGCGAGGGGATGGAGCTCGAGCTGCGGCCCTCGCTCGACGAGGATCCCGACGTCGAGCGCCTCTGCGCAGACGATCTCGGCGTGTTCCTGGCCGAGAAGCGCCGTCGCAAGCTCCCGATCGAGAACAGGAGCAACCGAGAGTGTCGCCAGGCCCGCTTTCACCTCGTCGTCCAACGACGCGAACACCTCTTCGGCAAAGAAGCGGTAGAGCGACTCCGGCAGCTGCTCCGAATCTTCGAGCTCCGCGTTCGAGACGCCCGCGAGCCCGATCACCGCGGGCCAGCCGTTGGCGATTGCGACGAGACCGGCCGCCGACGGCGGATTACGTCCGGCCAGCACCTCCGATGCCTCATGGGCGTCCATGGCCAACGTCGTCTGGCTCAGCTCGAGCACCTCGTCGTAGAGGATTCGCCGCGCCGTGACCCACGAAGGCCGCTGACGCGAGGCGATCAGGAGCTGGAGGGATGTTGCCGCGACGAGCGCGGAGATGAAGCGCTCGGCTTCCTCCTCCGCCGCGATCTCCTGATAGTCGTCGATGACGAGCCAGCTGTCGCTCGGCCAATCGGCCAAATCCTCGCTCAGGATCTCGGCGAGCACGTCGACCTTCGCCGTCGAGCCGGAGAGCGCGCGCAGGTGCTCTCGCAGCCGCTCGTCGCAGCCGTTCACGAGATCCGTCGAGGCGCGGGCTATCCCGAGCGCCAATGCGGCGACATCCGTGGACGAGCGACGCGCGGTGAACCAGCCGCCACGACGGCTCTCCGCTTGGGTCCATTGCTCGGCGAGCGTCGTCTTGCCATATCCCGCCGGAGCCACGAGCGTTCTGACGCGAGCCTTCGACTCGTCGAGCAGCGCAAGGAGCCGTGGCCGCTGGATAACTCGGCGGCGCTGCCGGATGCCTGCTGTCGCAGTGCTTGCCATAGCCCGAAGTCCCTGATCCCCTGTCCGACCCTAACATCGTTTCGAATAAGACTGGGCGCCCGCGACGGCGGGAGTCGTCGCGGCCGGGGCGCCCAGTCAGCGGCGGGATCTCGCTGCCAGCGCCCATTGGTGCTCGGCGGACAACGGATCCTCACCCGTCAGGAGTCGGTAGGCGATCGGGATCTGGCGCCTGCGCCTCACGCCGAGCTTCTGTCGCAGTACGTCACAGTGCGCCTTCGCCGTTCTGGGGGAGATCCCGAGACGCTCACTGACCTCCTCGTTGGAGCAGCCCGCCGCGAGCAACATCACGACTTCGCGCTGGCGCTCGGTGATCGGCGCCTGTTCCCTGCGTATGGCCAGCTCCATCATGGCCGTGACGCTACTCCCCCGTTCGAGGGAGGGCCATTCGTCAGGAGATGTAACCGGAGATGTATTTGGGCGGGCGCTATGTCATCGGGACTTGCCGGAGAACCTTGGGCGCGACGCGGTCGAGAATCTCCGAGAGGCTGTCGCCCGTGCATGTGAGCCCGTGGTTTCGTAGGCCGATCACGGCATGGGCGGGATCCGGCTCGAGCGCGACGAGATCGGCCACGGCTACGGCGAGCTCCTGCGTGCCGCACGGATAGTTCACATCCGTCGCTGGAATGCCCTCCATCCAGGCGTGCACATGCAGGATCGCGCTGACCTCGGGGTGCGCCTGATAGATCATCCAGTGCTCGATCGCATCCACCGATACGCGCTTGGGGTCGATGCCCGGCGGGACGCTCAGCACGATCATCCCGCGTTCGTCGTCGAAGTCCTTGACCATCAGGATGTCGCGGCCGACGTCCTCGAGCTTCGACTTGTCGACGCCGGAAGCGCTCATCCAGAAGCGCGTCTCGTCCTTTCTCGCAGACAGATTCCCGTACGAGAGCCCGCCCACCGAATAGAGGCGCATGACGTGACGGAGGTCCCGGCCGGAGAGGTACTCCTCCACCGGGAAGGGCGAGGGCAGAAGGTCGAGCTCGTCCAGCCGGCGTCCGGCGGACTCGATGTCGGCGGTGATCTCGTCCCCGTCCCAGAGCTCCGGCTCCAGATCGGGGATCCATTCGTTGTCGATGACGAGCCGCGAGGTCGCGAGTGGCTCGAGGCGCTCGTAGATCCCCGCTGGGTCGTCCGCAACGTGATACGTGCCGCGCTCCATCGTCGTGAACCAGACGCCCTGGCCTGGGACACGCAGGAGGACGACATTGGAGAGCGTGCGGACGAGCATCGGGTAGCTCTCCTTGAGCGCGTCCTCGGGCGCCTCGGAGAGCTCATAGAACGCGGCCGAGTAGGTACCGCGCGAGGCGCGCCTGAAGGCCTTCGGGTCTGCCGGATCGAACATGTTGAGGACGAAGTCTGCGTCGGCGACGTCATCGACCTGGACGAAGTCGTCCTCCTCGAACTGCTTGCCGATCGTGGAGACCCATTCCTCGTGGGCCGGGGAAGTCGAGGTTCCCCAGATCGCGTACCTGCGCACGGTGTCGAGTCTAGTGATTGACGGCTAGCGGAAGAGATCACGCTCGCTGGGCATGAGCAGATCCTGCCCGCTGCCGTCACCGCGTAGGTCGAGGCCGCGCACGATCGCCGCGGGAACGCCGTCGGTCTTCCCCATGACGAGCTCGGCCGCGCCGGCGATCTCGTCGGCCACTGCGATCTCGGTCGCGTGCAGCTCGTATCCGATCGAGTCTCGTGTTCCCTTGAGATCGAGGAGCGGGCTGACTCCGGCCACTCCCAGAGCGACGTCGGTCGTTCCTCGCCGGAAGGGACGCCCGAAGGAGTCGCTGACGATGACGCCCACGTCGACGCCCGAGAGCTCCCGGATGCGGTCTCGAAGAATACGAGCCGACGCATCCGGATCGAGTGGAAGCAGGATCAGCGTGCTTGGCCCCTTCGCGTTCGATCGGTCGACGCCCGCCGAGGCGCAGACGAACCCGTGAGGCGTCTCGGCGATGATCAGCGTCGGCGGTCTCATGCGGACGATCCGACGGCTCTCCTGGAGGATCGCCTCGATGCGGCGCGCGTCTTCGTCTCCGGCGAGCTCGTGCGCTCGGTCCGAAGGCTGGACCTGGTCGAGATGCAGGACGCGGCCCTCGATCTTCGAGACTGCTTTCTGGGCGACGACAACGATGTCGCCGTTCTCTAGGCCTGCCGCGCGCTCGGCGGACTCGACGAGGAGCGCGCCCAGGTCGTCCTCCTCTTCGAGCTCTGGGATCCCGCACAGCGGGATGACGCGAATCTCTCTCACGAAAGTCCGGTGACGCGAATCCCGGCATGTCCGCGGTAGCGCTTGTTCAGATTCACGATGACCGCGGTCATGCCCTCGAGCGCCCGGGCGCTGGCGAGCGGGCCGGCGTCGAGCGCTCGGCCCGAGGTCAGGCCGTCGGCTACCCCGAGCACGAGGTTCTTCACTTCGAGGTCGTCTCCACAGACGAAGGCGTCCTCGTCCGGAGGCTCGGCGGAGCCGAGGGTGGAGGCCGCCAAGGAGTGGAGGCCGGCGAGGACCGGGCAGGCGAGCTCCGCCTGAAGCCGCTCCGCGAGGGACGCCGCATCGAGTGTGGGAAGAGCGCCGGAAGGCGCAAAGCGGAGCTCGGAGGCGACGGAGAGCACCGGTGTCGAGCCGATCGCGTCCCGAAGCTCTCGCGCGGTTTCGAGGGCGGCGTCCGCTTTCGTTGCGAGAACGATGAGATCGGCCGCGTGGACGGCTTTCTCGTTCGTCGCGCCCTCGACCCCGAGCTCGGCGGCAGTCGAGGCGGCGCGGCTTGCGTCCCTGGACCCGAGCACGACATCGTGGTCGGCATCCCGCAGGCGTGTGGCAAGCGCGGATCCGAACGGTCCCGTGCCGCCGACGATCGCTATCCGCACGCGACTTCCAGAACCTTCTCGGCGAGCCGACGTGCGGCATCGCGGTCGGACATCAACGTCTGGGTGGCGACCAGCTCGACCTCCGCTTGGGCCGGAGCGTCGGTCTCGTCGATCAGCAGCACGTCGATCAAACCCAAGTAACAGTCTGTTACATGGGCCGGTGTGGCACCCCCCGCCATGCGCGAGAGCATACGGCCGAGCGGGCCCGAGACGGCCTTCCCTCCCACGATCGGGCTCACCGCGACACAGCGGGCATGGCGCGACTCGAGCGCGCTGCGAATCTCGTTCACAGCGAGAATCGGGCCGATCGAGAGATACGGGTTGCTGGGCGCGATGAGAATCGCCTCCGCGCCCGCGATGGCTTCGACAACGCCAGGCGCGGGCCTCGCGTCGCCAGCGCCCTCGTAGCGAACCGCGTCCACGTCGTCCTCGTGCGCGCGCCCGACGAACCACTCCTGGAACGGAAATTCGCCCGCAGACGTGTGGACGTGAGTTCGCAGCCGATCATCCGTGGCCGGGAGGATGCGCGTGTCGAGACCTGCCTTCTCGATGAGCTGGGCAGTCACGTGGGATACCGGCACACCCGCTCGCAGCAGCTCGGTGCGGACGAGGTGGAGCCCGATATCGAGATCGCCGAGCCGAAACCAGTCCTCGCCTCCCCAGCTCGCCGCGGACGCGAGAGCGTTCCACGTCTCTCCAGTCCGGCCCCAGCCACGCTCGTCGTCGAGGACGCCGGCAAGCGTGTAGAGGAGGCTGTCGAGATCCGGCGAGACGCTCAATCCGAGGATCTCGAGGTCGTCACCGACGTTTCCCACGATCGTGAGCTCATCCGCGGGGAGCACGTCGGCGAGGCCGCGGGCGAAGCGGGCGCCCCCGCCGCCGCCCGACAGGAGAACGACCTTCACGCCGGGACGGCGAGGAGCGAGCGCGTACGAGGGCCGAAGAGCAGCGCGTAGCGCTCGAGATCGTCTTCCGTATCGACGTCCGCCTCGAGCTCCGGACTCGTCAGGGTCGCGAACGGCGCGTGGGCACGGAACCGGGCCGCGCTCCCGGGGCCGTACAACGGCGAGAAGGCAGACGGGTCTGGAAGCGACAGGGCGTTCGTGGTCCCGTCCTCGGCCTCGACGAGCGCGAGTCCGGCTGCAGCGAGCCTCGCGATCGCAGCCGGCGTGGCGCAAGGGAGGTCGGCGTTGACTACCAGCGCATGGCCTTCGACGCGAGCCAACCCCGCGGCCACAGCCGCGCCAAGACCTTCCAGGGGGTCGGGCACGACTTCGACGGCGGGCGGGACAAGGTCCGGATCGTCGGTGACGACAAGGACTCTCCCGACTTCGAGCGCCGCAGAGACGACGTCTCCGAGCATCGCGACCGCGACAGCGGCGCGGATCGATGCTGGGAGCCTCTGCTTCGCGTCGCCGCGATACGGGATCACGATCGTCGGCACACGCGCAAGCGTAGTCAGCGTCGCTCTTAACAGTGCCTGGCACTGTGAGCATGGAAAGAGTGCGCCGATCCTTCCACAGCGGACCTGGTGGTTTGGATCAGGCCGCGTTCGAGGACGTGCTGTCCGCGCCCGGGCCGGACGTCGCCCACTCGTGCACGCCGAACCAATGTGTCTCGTGCAAAGCCTTGCACACCTGGGGATCGGTGTGGGCCGGGTTGAAGACGTGATGCTCGACGTCACAGCAGATCTCGATCTCGCTGAGAGAGACGTGCGAGATGCGCGTGAGAGCCTCCGATGGGAGCCCGACCTCGGAGACCATGTAGTGCTTGAACTGGAGGTCGGGATCGAGCTCCATGAGCTCGGGCCAATCGGGACAGGTGCGAGCAGTCATGGGCCGGTCTCCGGCCCATGACGGTGGAGGAGTGTGGGGAACCGGGAGGCTCCCCACACTCCCGAGAAGAAGGGAGCCCGCCAGGGAAACATGGTTTCCCTCGCGAACGCGAGCCGTAGGCGAGTGTTGCTCATCGCGCCGAGTTACTTCTCCTCGAGCGCCCAGCTCCCTGCAAAGCGGACGAATCCACGCTCGTCGCCGCCGGGATAGACCACGAACGCGAGCGCGTCGTCCAGCTGGTGGTAGAGATGGTCGCCGCTCTCGTCGGTCAGACCGAGCCTGAGGTGGAAGCGACCATCCGCGAGCGGCAGCGAGCCGATCTCGAAGCGAACACCGCGTTCGCCGTTGCCCGCGGCCCAGCCCAGCTCACCGAGATCGACGGCTTGCCCAGCGACGAGCGTCCCGGCATCGTCGCGCAGCTCGAGCTGAAGCCGGGGAGCGGGAACGCCGTCGGTGGCAGATACGGCGACTCGGAGCGCGAAGGGCTCGCCCGAGAGGAACTGCAGTCGCTCGGTGCCTTCGCGGCCGACGAGAGATGCAGAAGCGATCGTCGCCTCCCCGGAGCCCCACTCCCGCAGACCCGCGCCACGCTCGGCCGGATCGATGTCGTCAGCGAGGGTGCGCCGGTAGCGCGCGATCGCCTCGCGCGTCGGGCCGTCGAACGCGACGCTGCCCGAGTCCAGGAGCACCGCCCGCTCGCACAGCCGCTCGACCGCGGACGCGTCGTGCGACACGAACACGATCGTCCCGCCCTCCTGCTTGAACCTCGCGATCCGGCCGAAGCACTTGCGCTGGAACGACTCGTCGCCGACCGCGAAGACCTCGTCGAGCAGCAGGACGTCTGCGTCCAAGAACGCGGCGATGGCGAACCCGAGGCGAACGGTCATCCCCGAGGAGTACGTCCGCACGGGCCGGTCGATCGCGTGTTCGAGCTCGGCGAAGGCGACGATTTCGTCGAAGCGCTGGCGGATGTCGGCGCGGCGGAGCCCGTAGATCGCGCCGTTCAGAAACACGTTCTCGCGTCCCGTGAAGTCGGGGTGGAACCCGGCGCCGAGCTCGAGCAGGGAGCCGATCCGACCCTCCGCGCGCACGCACCCTGTGGTCGGCTTGATGATCCCGGCGACGATGCGAAGCAGGGTCGTCTTGCCCGACCCGTTCCGGCCGATCAAGCCAACGGCCTCGCCGCGGCCGACATCGAGCGAGACATCGCGAAGCGCCCACACGTCGGTCGCCTTCGTCTGACCTCGCTGGACGAAGAGATCCTTGAGCCTGCGGGCGTCTCGCGCGTGGATGCGGAACCGCCGCGAGACGCCTTCGACGCAGATCTCGCCGGGGTTCATCGTGCGATCTAGAGTAGCCCTAGATGCTTGATCGGGAACTCACGGCGGGCCGGATGACGGCCACGACACGGCGCCGGATCGCCACCCTCCCTCGTTGCACAGGATTCCGGCCTGCACGACAAGTGAGTGCGTTGCCCGGGTTGGTCGTGAACGCCCCCGGGTGCGCGCCAGTTTCACATCAAGCCTCTAGGCAGCGAGGATCTCGGTTGCATCGAGCGAGACGATGCGGAGCTCGGGGCCGGGACGTCGCAGGAAGCCCGCCACGAGCATGAGCACGTCGGCGTCCTCGGGCGCGAACGACGGCTCGGCGAGTGCCGCCTCCGCGATGCCAGCCTCCACCTCGATCCTTCCCGCCCCGCCGGTCGGAAGCGTCCTCACTGCTGCGAGTCTGCCGCCTGCGACGAAGAACGCTCGCTGGAAGCCGGGCTCTTTCGCCGGTGCCAGAACACAGACGTTGACGTTGCGAAGCCGGTCGAGCTCTGCGAAACGTGCGACCGCCTCCTCGAGTGCCTTCAGACGGTCCCGCACGCGCGCAGCGTCCTCGAAGCGGAGATCGCGCGCGAGCCGCCGAAGCTTGGAGTGGAGCGCGGGCACGGCGTCAACGGGATCGTCCCCCTCGAACCCGTCGAGCGCTCGCGCGACGAGCCGGGCTCGATTCCGGCTCGCGATCGGGCCGTGCGGACCGGGCTCCGAGCCGACGACCCACCGGTCGCCGCGTTGCATGAGGTACGCGTACCGATCCGGCCGGCCGCCTCGCGCATTCGCAGGTGGACGGAGCTCCCTGATGCGGCGGAGCTCCTCGAGAGCGGCTGCGAGCTCGGAACCGAGTCGCTCCCGCTCGACG
>JBPCMD010000014.1:0-43964 GCA_051002595.1 Gaiellaceae bacterium | reverse complement strand
GAGGTGCTCGCGCGTCACGTGGTTCTTGCGACGAAGGCGTTCGACACCGCCCGAATCGCGGTTGATCTTCCCTTCGAGACGCGCCGTTCGCTCGAGGCGATCCCCTACGGCCCGTCGGTGGTGATGGCGATCGTCACGGACGAGTCGACGGCGATGCCGTGGGACGAGCTATACGCGCTCGCGACTCCGAAGCGCTCCTTCAGCATGCTCTTCAACGTCGTCAACGTGCTCCGCTCGTCGAGCCAGGCACGCGAGCCGGGTGGCAGCTTGATGGTCTACCGAAGCGGCCATGCCGCGCTCGAGCTCCTAGAGCGTTCCGACTCCGAGATCGAGCGGGCGTTCCTCGAAGATCTCTATGGAATTTTCCCGACGGCGCGCGGCGTCGTGAAGGAGACCGTGCTCTCCAGGCTCCCGCGGATGCTGCCGTACGTCGCCCCTGGCCGCGCGGCCCTGCAACCGCCGCTCGAGCAGCCTCTCGGTCGTCTTCACCTCGCCGGCGACTACCTCGGCGGGGTCTACACGGAGACGGCGATCTCGAGCGGGCAGAGCGCGGCAGCCGAGATCCACGCGGCGCTCGGACGCGAGCTCGCCTCGCGATGAGTTGGGTCGAGACGACTACGCGTAGACGGCGCGAGGCTGCGGCATCAGCATCCACGCCGCAACGACGAAACCGGCGGCGGCAGTCGCCACGAACGCCCACTTTGCGCCCCCGGCGCTGAGCGCGATCCCGGCGGCGAGCGGCGCCGTGAGCGCCGTCGCGGCCCACATGACGTTCATCAGGCCGCCGATCGGCGTGGCGAGCGCTTCGCGCGGGACGTGCGAGCGAGCAAGCGCGTAGACGATCGTGACGAGAACGGCTCGGGCGCCGGCCGACACCACCAAGAAGCAGATCACCGCCAGCGTCGAGAAGCTGACGAACGGGATCAAGAACGTAGCGCCGACGACAGCGGCGGTGGCCCCGACCAGCCGGACATCGACGCGCCAGGACGGGATCCGTGTGCACATCGCGCCACTCGCCGTGAAGATGACGGCGGTGAGGGCGATGACGGCGCCGATCCCTCCGGCCGAGAGACCGTTGTCGGCGAGAACGATCGGCGCGAGCAGGCCTGACACCCCTGCCACGGCGCCGAGCAGCGCGGTGACGAGCAGCGCGCCGCCGAGCGCATGCTGTTCCCGTGCGGCGGAGATGGCATGCCGCAGGCGGCCCGCCGGAGCGCGGTCTTCCTCGGCGTGTGTCCGGGCGAGCGCGTAGACGAGCGGCAGCGTCCCGACGGCGATCGCGGCGAAGGCGACCCGGTAGCCCCAGACGTCGGTCACGATGCCGGAGAACACCGGCCCGATCAGCCAGCCCGCGCCCGCGGCGGCGATCAAGCGGCCGGTGCCCGCCGCGCCCCGGCCGGACCCAGCGGCAACGGCAGGAGCAACCGTCCAGAGAATCGCGAAGCTGAGGCCGAAGAGCGCCCGGCCTGCCATCAGCATCGCGAGCCCGGTGGCGAGCCCTTGCGCCAGGAGCGAGAGCGGAAGCAGGGCGGCGCTCGTCACGAGCAGCCGCCGGGATCCGAGACGTCCGGCGAACAGGCCGATCGGGACGAAGGCCAAGAGAGTCATGATCGTCGCGGCCGAGAGCAGCGCGCCCGTCTGGGTTCCGGAGAGATCGAGCTCTCCTCGGAGAGTCGGAAGGACCGGAAGCAGCGCCGAGTCGGCGACCGCGCTCGCCAGTGCGAGCGCGGAGACCGCGAAGAGCGCGCGGTCGGCCCGGAGTCGGCGGTGCAGCGAGCGGATCATCTCTCATCAGGATCGGGTCAGCCGACCGATAAGTAAAATCCGAGTTCGTGAAAGTTGCGCAAAATAACACTGATCGATTGCTCGGGATCGAGTTCCGGCATCTGGCCGCGCTCGAGGCCGTCGTCCAGACCGGCTCCTTCGCCGCCGCAGCCCGTCGCCTCGGGTACACGCAGCCCGCGATTAGCCAGCAGATCGCGGTGCTCGAGCGGGCGACCGAGCTGCAGCTGCTCGAGCGTCCCGGAGGACGCCGCCCGGTGACCGCGACCGAGGCCGGCGAGCGACTGCTGCGCCATGCGGCACGCGCGACCGCGGCAATGCGGGCCGCGGCGGCCGACCTGCACGCGCTCGCAGAAGGCGACGCGGGCACGCTTCGTGTCGCCACGTTCCAGAGTGTCGGCGTGCGCCTGATCCCGCCCGTGATGCGTCTCTATGTCGAGCGTTGGCCTGCGATCGAGGTCCGGCTCGTGGAGGCCGACTACGGAGGCCTGGGCGAGCTGCTCGTGCGAGGCGAGCTCGATCTTGCCTTTGTCGCCGATCCTCTCGAGACCGAGCTCGAGCGTATCGACGTGTTGACCGACCCCTACGTGCTCCTCGCGCCCGCGGGCTCCGAGCTCGCGCAGGCCGGCAAGAGCGTCACGATCAGGGAGATCGCGCGACTCCCGCTCATCGCGTATCGCTCCTCGGGTGGCGGCGAGGCGCACCTGCTCCGCAAGGGCATCGAGCCGAACGTCGTTTTCCGCTCCGACGACAGCGGCATCGTCCAAGGCCTCGTGGGCGCAGGCGTCGGTTATGCGCTCGTACCGAGACTGACGGCAGACCAGAGCGATCCCGAGATCGCCACGCTCGACGTGCGCGGAATCCCGCCTCGTGAGATCGCGTTCGCCTGGCACGCCGACCGGAAGCTCTCGCGGGCGGCCAGCGCGTTCGTCGAGGTCGTCGAGGAGGTCGCCGCCGGCCTGCGCGCAGGGAACCTTCGCTGAGTCCTATCGTCTAGCGTGGCTGCCGTGGAGCGCTCCTCGGTCGTCGTCGTCGGCGGTGGCGTCATCGGGCTCGCGTGCGCGTGGGAGCTGACGCGCGCCGGCGCGTCGGTGACGGTGCTCGAGCGCGGCGAGGTCGGGAGCGGCGTCTCGCGCGGAAACACCGGCTGGGTGGTTCCCAGCCTGACCTTCCCACTGCCCGGACCGGGGATGGTCCGCGAGGGCGTGTCCCAGCTAGTCACCCGGGGCGATTCCTTCGTTCTCCGCCCTTCGCTCGACCCGGCATTCGTGCGCTGGCTGTGGCAGTTCTGGCGCAGCTCCTCGTCTGTGCGCTTCGACGCAGGTCTGCGCGCGCTGCTCGAGCTGAACCGGCGGACGCTCGACCTCTACGACGGCTATCGCGAAGCGGGGATCGTCTTCGAGACGCACTCGACCGGGCTCGTCGTCGTCGCCCGGACCAGCACGGGACTGGAGCAGTACCGGCGAGTCTTTCGTCGCCTGCGCGAGCTCGGATACGAGGGCGGCGACCCGGACGAGCTCGATCGCGACGAGCTTGCGGAGCTGGAGCCAGCGCTCGACCGGCGAAACGTCGTGGCCGGACTGCACGCGCGCGTCGACCGCCACGTGCGGCCCGAGGAGCTGATGAGCGCGCTGGCCGACCGCCTCCGAGACGAGGGAACACGGATCCTCGAGGGCTGCGCGGTCGCCGATCTTCGGGCCGGCCCCAGTGCCTGGACGCTCACGACCAGCACGGGAGACCTGCACGCCGAGAAGGTGGTGGTGGCGGCGGGGCTGCCGTCCGTCGAGCTTCTCGGTCGCTTCGGCGTCCGCGTCCCGGTTCAGCCCGCCCGAGGCTATAGCGTCACGATTGCCGGAAATGGCGCCCCTCCCCGTCATGCGCTTTACCTGGCCGAGGCCAAGATCGGGATAAGCCCCTACTCCGAGGGCGTGCGTCTCGCCGGCGTCTTCGAGCTCGGCGCTTCTGGCGCCGAGGCGCCTACGGGCGCGGGCGAGCGCCTGCTCGCAGCCGCGCGTCCGTATCTCGCCGGCTGGCGGCCGGACGCGGACGGGCCCGTTGCGACCTGGGCCGGCCTGCGCCCCGCGACCGCAGACGGCCTTCCGCTGATCGGCGCGCTGCCCGGGCACCCCGGACTGTTCGTCGCGTCGGGGCACGGGATGCTCGGCGTCACGCTCGCGCCCGCCACCGCCGCGCTCCTCGCCCCGCTCGTGCTCGAGGGCCGCATGGCGCCCGAGCTCCGCCCCTTCGCTCCGGGGCGACGCTGATGCAGATCCGCGCTGCGGTGCTGGAGGCGACGGGCGGCCCGCAGTTCGAGCTGATGCGATCCGGAGCTGCGCTGCGCGTGGTCATCGAGCTCTCGAGAATGGAGGCGGCATGTGAACATCGCTGATCTCGACGGACGGATCGGCGAGGGCTGGAGCGGAGAGACGCCCAACGGCTCGCACGTCAACGTCGTTCTCGCCGAGCGCGGGAGTCCGACGGCGGCGGCGGCGATCGGCATGCTCGCCCATCCCACGCCGGGCCACACGCCCGTGCTCGTGTGTGTGGGAGCCACACAGCAGGAGTACGAGCCGGTCTGGCCGCCGACGCTGATGATGAACAAGGCCAGCGCGACCGACGAAGCGCACCAGACGATGACCTGGGGCGCCGCGCAGCTCGGGATCGGACAGGGCGTGCTGGATGCTGTCGCCGACGGCTTTATCGAGGCGAGCGGCGATCTGCTGGTGCTCGTCGCGGTCTACATCGATCCCGCGGCAGACGACGAGACCGCGGTTCGCCAGGCGAGCCGTGCCGCGACGCGGAAGGCGCTCGGTGTCTGCGTCGGAGGGCGCGATCCGGCTGCGGCGCAGGCGCTGGTCGAGCGCCGCGACTCGCTGCGAAACCCGTTCTACGGCGGAGAGTGAGCGTGCGGATCGCGGCGATCGAGACGCGGCAGTACCGCTACCCGCTCGATCCGCCGTTCTCGGCCGCGTGGGATCCCGAGCCGCGCACACGCCAGGACGCGACGATCGCGATCGTCCGCTCCGACGACGGCGTCGAGGGGTATGCGAGCGGAGACGCGCTCCCCGAGCGCGAGCTGCTCGAGCGACTTCTGCTCGGTGTCGATCCGATGCGCGCGGATGTAGTCCACGGGATCTGCGAGACGGTCGACTTCCACCACGGACGAAACTGGACGCTCGAAGTCGCGGTCTGGGATCTCGTAAGTCGCTCCCACGACGAGCCCCTCTGGCGTCACCTCGGCGGTAGCCGGGACTGCATCCTCGCCTATGCGTCGAGCGGGGAGCTCGTGACTGCGGACGAGCGAGTTCGTCGCTGCGTCGCGCTTCGCGACGCAGGTGTGCGAGCGGTCAAGCTTCGTCTCCACTCGCGAGATTGGCGCCTCGACCTCCCCGTGCTCGAGGCGGTGCGCGAGGCCGTCGGCGGCGGCCTTCAGATCATGGTCGACGCCAACCAGGGCTGGCGCATGCCCGGAGACCTGACGCCGCGCTGGGATCTGAGCACGGCCACCGCGTTCGCGCGCGAGCTCGAGCGGCTGGACGTCTACTGGCTCGAGGAGCCGCTGCCCACCGACGACGTCGAGGGGTACGCGGAGCTGGGGCGGAACACCGACCTCCGGATCGCCGCCGGCGAGATGGTTCGATCGGCCGCGGAAGCGCGCGAGCTCGTCGTGCGGGGTGGAGTCGAGGTCGTGCAGACCGATGTCGTCCTCGCCGGCGGGATCGAGGGCTGCCGGCGCGTCGCCGCGCTCGCAGAGGAGCACGGTCGCTCCTGGAGCCCCCACACCTGGTCGAACGGCTATGGGCTGCTCGCCAACTTGCACGCGGCGTTCGCCTTCTCCACGTGCCCGTACCTCGAGGTTCCGTTCGATCCTCCGGCCTGGTCGGCGGAGCGCCGCGACTGGCTCCTTCCGGTGACGATGGAGATCGCGAGCGACGGCACGATCGCGCCTCCCGAAGGGCCAGGGCTCGGGGTCGTCCCGGACTGGGACGCGCTCGAGCAGTACCGCATGAGCTGACGAGAGCCGGCGTCGCGCGTCAGGACAGGTATGCGGAGGCGCCGCGCTTGAAGAGCCCTCGCGCGATCACGACCCGCTGGATCTCGCTCGTTCCCTCCCAGATCCGGTCGACGCGAAGCTCGCGGTAGAAGCGGGCGGCCGGGTTCTCGACCATGTAGCCGCGACCGCCGTAGACCTGCAGCGCGCGATCGGCGACGCGATTCGCCATCTCCGACGCGTACAGCTTCGCCATCGCCACCTTGCCGTGCACGATCTGCCGATTCTCGAGCGTGTCGAACGCATGCGCCGCGTGGTAAGTGAGCAGGCGCGCGGCGAGGAGCTCCGTCAGCGAGTCGGCAAGCTGGAAGGAGATGCCCTGGTGCTCGGCCAGCCGCGCTCCGAACGCCTCACGCTCCTGCGCCCAGGCGCTCGCCTCGTCGAGCAGCCGCTCGGCGGCGCCGCAGCAGCGCGCGGCGATGAAGAGCCGCTCGACGGTGAACCATTCGCGCGCGCCATCCGCGCCGCCCGCGGGGATTCGATTCGCCTCGGGGACACGGCAGTCACGGAAGACGATCTCCGGGTGGTGGTCGATGTACGGATCGTGGAGAAAGCGGGGCGTGCGGACGAGCTCGAGACCAGGCGCGTCGGGCTCGACGATGAACAGCGTCTGCTCGCCCTCGGCGACCGCGAGCACGATGTAGAAGCCGGGATCGCCTTCGCTCGTCACGAACCACTTCTCGCCGTTCAGAACCCACTCGTCGCCGTCACGAACGGCGCTGGCGCTGATGCCTTCGACATCGGAGCCGGCTCCTGGCTCGGTGACGGCCCACGCCTCGCGGTACTGGCCGCGAGCGATGGGAGCGACGAGCCGATCGACCTGCTCCGGTGTCGCGATCTCGAGCAGCTCGCGCGGCCCGCGGTCGACCACCGCGAAGCCGAGACCGTTCGTCGCCTTGCCCGATTCCTCCTCGAGCGCGACCTGGCCCAGCATCGAAAGGTCGCGGCCGCCGAGCTCGGGAGGCATGTTGAGGACCGCGAACCCGGCCTCGCGTGCCTTGCGGCGAAGCTCGTCGACCTCGGCCGGGTCGATGGATCCCCGCTCGGCGATCACGACTTCGAGTGGATAGACCTCTGTCTCGACGAAGCGGCGGACGCGCTCCTTCAGCTCGCGGATGTCGTCGGGGAGGTCGGGAACGATCACGCGACTCGATCCTAAACTGAGGCGGCCTTGATGCGCCGCACGGTGGCCCCGATCTATGCGCTGATCCTGCTCGAGACGCTCGTCTGGATCGCGATCGTCCCGCTGGCGCCGACCTTCGCCGAGGAGCTCGGGTTGTCCGGGGTCGAGACGGGCATGGTCCTCGCCGCAGCCAGCCTCGCCGCGCTTGTTGTCGCCCTGCCGCTGGGCATGGTCGCCGACCGGCTCGGCGCGCGGCGCGTGACGATCGCCTCGGCTGTCGTCTTCACGCTGGCGACACTCGGACAGGGACTCGCGGACGAGTTCTGGTCGCTGCTTCTCGCCCGCGCCGCATTCGGCGTGGGGTTCGGCGCGCTGTGGGGCGCCGGCGCCGCGTGGCTCTCGGACTCTCTGACGGACGCCAATCGGCCGCGTGGTCTCGGCGCCACCGTGACCGTCTCCGGCATCGGCTTCACGGTCGGACCGGTGCTCGCGGGTGTCCTCGCCGACCGGTACGGCACCGGAACTCCGTTCCTGCTCGTCGGCGTCGTGGCAGCGCTCGTGACCGCGGCTCTCCTCGTGGCGGCGCCGGTCGCCTCCACCCGGCCGCCGCCCCAGCGACTACGCGAGCTGCTGCGCGTCGCGAGACGCGACGAGCTCGTGCTCGCCGGCATCGCGATCATCGCGCTCATCGGCCTCGTCGGGGGCGCCGTCAACCTCCTGGTGCCGTTACAGCTCCGCGAGAACGACGCCTCGGCGGCGGAGATCGGCCTTCTCTTCTCGGTTGCTTCCGCCGTGTACACGATCGCGAGCGCGTTCGTCGCCCGTCTCGGGGCCCGCTCCGCGACCTTGCGCGTCGGCGGAATCGCCGCGCTTTTCACCGGCCTGTCGATCGCGCTCGTTCTCTTCAGCTCGTCGACGGTGGCGGCGGTCGCGTTCGTCCTCCTCCGCGCCCCCTTCTGGGCGACGATGGACACGATCATCTATCCGCTGGCGGCGGCGGGCGCCCATCGCTCCTCGCTCGGACGAGGTTCCGTCATGGGCCTCGTGATGCTCGGCTGGGCGGCGGCGTCGACCATAGGCCCGCTCCTCGCGGGTGGTATCGCCGACATCGCGGGCACACGAGCCGCGTACGCGGTGATGATCGTCGTCTGCGCGATCGTCGGCGTGTCGCTCCTGCGGGCGGATCGAGGTCGCGGGGCCGCGGGACTCGATCTCGACCGGCTGTACGGCGCCAACGACCTCGACGAGCTGCGCGGCGAATACGACCGGATCGCCACGTCGTACGACTCAGCGCTAGTCGAGGGCATGGGCTACCGCTCTCCCGGAGCAGTGGCGGCGGTCGCGGAACGACTCCTGCGCCACGAAGCGCGTGTGCTCGACGTCGGCGCCGGCACCGGCCTACTGGGCGTCGCTCTGGCGCAGGCGGGCTTCGGACGACTCGACGCGCTCGATCTCTCCGCGGGCATGCTCGCTGAGGCTACGCGGAAGAACGTCTACGCCGAGCTCTACGAGGCGAAGCTCGGCGACCCGCTTCCGCTTCCGAACGAGACCTACGACGGCGTCGTCTCCTCGGGCGTTCTCACAACCGGCCATGCGCCGGCGGAGTGCCTCGACGAGCTCGCGAGAATCACACGAGGAGGCGGCCACGTGATCTTCACGCTGCGAGCCGACCAGCCGCCGCCGGGTTTCGAGGACAAGATCACCGAGCTGGAGCACGCTGGCCAATGGCAGCTCGTCGAGCGGGGCGACGAGTTCCAGGCGCTGCCGACCGGCGAGCCCGAGGTGATCGTTCGCGTCTGGGCCTTCCGCGTCGCCGAGAAGCCCTAGATGCTAGCCCGACGCGGCGAGCGCGGCTTCGAGGCTCGGCGTGTCGGAGAGCAGCTTTCGCGTGTACTCGGCCTGTGGATCGTCGAGCACTCGGTCGACGAGGCCTCGCTCCACGATTCGGCCCTCGCTCATGACCGCCACCTCCTGCGAGAGGGTGCGGATCAGCGCCAGATTGTGGGTCACGAAGAGGAGGCCGATGTCGAGCTCGCGCTGCAGCTCGGCGAGCACGTCGATGATGGCCGCCTGGACCGAGACGTCGAGCGCGGAGGTCACCTCGTCGCACACGAGCAGCTGCGGCTCCGCGACGAGCGCGCGGGCGATCGCCGCCCGTTGGCGCTCGCCGCCCGAAAGCTGATGTGGATAGCGATCGAGCACCGAAGGGCTCAGCTGAACGCGCTCGAGCGCCGCCACCACGCGTCGGCGCGCCTCGTCTCCGCCGCAGTCGAAGAAGAGGCGAAGCGGCTGGCCGACGATCTGTCCGATCGTCTTGCGGGGATTGAGCGAGCTGTACGGGCTCTGGAACACGTACTGGATGTCGCGACGCGTGTCGCGGTCGCGCGCGCGTGAGCCGGCCGGTAGGAGATCGCCACGGAACGAGATCTCGCCCTCGTACGACTTGTGGAGCCCGGCGATGCAGCGCGCGAGCGTCGTCTTCCCGGAGCCGGACTCTCCGACGAGCGCGACACACTCGCGCGGGCGGACGACGAGCTCGACGTCGAAGAGCACCTGGCGCGCTCCGTGCGACGCCTGCACGCCCCGGACGGAGACGAGCGCCTCGCCGGGGCCGAGCTCCGGTCGAGGTGAGGCAGCCGGGCGCGCGGCGAGCGACTCGCGCAGGACGACCTCGTGGCGGTGGCAGCGGACGTCGTGTCCCGAGACGACGGCCTCCACCGGGGGGAAGACGACGCGGCACGTGTCGACGACGTAGGGGCAGCGCGGAGCGAAGTGGCAGCCCTCGGGGCGAAAGCCCGGGCGCGGCGCCGTGCCCGGGATACCGATCAGCGCGTGCTCGCCCGAAAGCTCGGGAATTGCCGCCACGAGGCGTCGCGTATACGGGTGCGCGGCATGTCTGAAGAGGACCGGCGTGGGGCCGACCTCCACGAGCCGGCCGCTGTACAGGACCGCGACCTCGTTCGCGAGCGTCGCGACGACCGACAGGTCGTGGCTCACATAGACCGCGGCGACACCGTGCGCCTCGCAGAGATCGCGCACCGTGGCGAGGACGTGGGCCTGCGTCGTCACGTCGAGGCCGGTCGTGGGCTCGTCGAGCACGATCACGCGCGGCCGGTTGGCGAACGCCATGGCGAGCGCCACCCGCTGCTGCTGGCCCCCGGAGAGCTGGTGCGGATAGCGCCGGAGAAAGGCGTCGTCGGTCGGCAGGAGCACCTCGCCCAGCGTCTCGACGATCCTCGCGCGCCGCTCCGCTCCAGAGCTTCCGAACCCGTGCTCGGACAACGTCTCCTCGAGCTGGCGGCCGATGCGCAAAGCGGGATTCAGGGCCGAGCCGGGGTCCTGCGGGACGTAGGAGACGAGCTTGCCACGGAGCGCTTGGCGCTCGAGCCTGGAAAGCGAGAGCACGTTTTGGCCTTCGATCCGCACCTCTCCGGCCGCGATCCGCGCGCCGCGACGCGTGTGGCCGAGAACGGCGAGCCCGGCGGTCGTCTTCCCCGAGCCCGACTCCCCGACGAGACCGAGCACATGCCCAGCGGGCACGTTGAAGGACACCTCGTCGACGATGTCGATGCCCGAGCCCTCGAGCTCGACGCGCAAGCCCTCCACCTCGAGTGCGAAGTGGCCCATCATTCCCTCGACCGTCCGCCGCCGTCGATGCCCGCCACGGATCTCGAGAGCCCGTCGCCCACGAGGCTCGTGGCAATCGTCAACAGGCCGATCGCGGCGACGGGCAGCACGACCGGCCACGGCTGAATCGTCAGCCCGTTTCGGTTCTCGTTGATCATCAGCCCCCAGTCGGCATTCGGCGGCTGGATCCCGAAGCCGAGAAAGCTGAGCCCTGCGACGACGGCGATGTTGAACGAGAGCCTGAGGCTCGCTTCGACGACGAGCGGCCCGGTGATGTTGGGCAGCACATCGCTCAAGAGGATACGGCGGCGCGGCTCCCCGATCGCCTCGGCGGCGCGGATGAAGTCGCGCTCCACCACTTCGACCGCCGCCCCCCTGGCGATACGGGCGACGCGGGGAGTCGTGGTGATCCCGACCGCCAGCACCAGCAGCCAGAGCGCCGGCCCCACGGTCGCGGCGAGAACGAGCGCGAAGACGATCTGCGGGAACGAGAGGAGCACGTCCATCGCTCGCATCAGCACGTCGTCGAGGACGCCGCGCGAGTACGCGGCGACGAGGCCGATCGCGGTTCCCAGGATCATTCCCATGAGCGTCGCCAAGAGCGAGAGCGTGAGCACCGAGCGGCCGCCCCAGAGGAACCTGGAGAGGACATCGCGGCCGAGATAGTCGGCGCCCGCTCCCCCGAAGTCGGCGGGGGTGGAGAAGGGAGGAGCGACGAACTCGGTCGGCGAGTACGGGGCGAAGTAGGGACCGAGGAGCGCGACGCCGAGCAGGGAGAAAAGCAGGAGCAAGCCGATCTTGGTGCGGCCTTGACGCCAGGCGCCGACCAAGAGCGCGAGCCAGGGTCGGCGCCGTCGTGTCGGCGCGGGGATCTCGACCGTGGTCGCCGCTGCTCCTGCTTCGCTCATCTCGCCGCGAGCGAGGTGCGAAGCCGCGGGCTGACCAGGATCGTGGCGATGTCCGCGAGCATGTTCAGGGCGACGTAGAGGCCGGCGATCAAGAGGGCGAGCGCCTGGACGACGGGCATGTCCCGCGACTGCACGGCCTCGACGAGCGCGAGACCGATCCCCGGGTAGTTGAAGACGGTCTCGACGACGACGATGCCGCCGGCGAGATACGCGAGGTTGAGCGCCGCGACCTGGAAGGTCGGGGCCAGCCCGTTCGGCACCGCATGGCGCCAGAGGACGAGGCGCTCCGAGAGCCCCTTGAGCCGCGCCATCTCCACGTAGTCGGACTCGAGGATCTCGACCATGGACGCGCGCATGATGCGAGCGGTGTACGGCACGACAGCGATGACGAGGGTCGCGGTCGGAAGGATCAGCTCCTTCGGATAGTTCCACGGCCCCACTCCGGGCTCGGTGACCACCACGCCGGGGAGCCACTGGAACACCGTCGTCGAGAAGAGCACGACCAGCGTCAGCCCGACCACGAACTCCGGCAGAGCCGCCAGGCCGAGGGTGGTCATCGACATCGTGTGGTCGAAGGCGGTGTCGCGTCGCCGCGCGCTGACCGCGCCGATGACGATGCCGAGCGGGACGCTGATCAACGCCGCGATGAGCATGAGGAACGCGGAGTAGAGAAGTCGGTCGCCGAGCAGCTCCGAGACGGGGATGTTGGCGGCGAGGGAGGTGCCGAGATCTCCCGTCAGGAAGCCCCCGATCCAGTCGAGATACTGCTGCAAGGCGGGCTCGTTCAGCCCGAGCTGCTCTCTCAGGGCCGCGAGCGATTCGGGCGTCGCTCCCCGCCCGAGGATCGACCGCGCCGCGTCGCCCGGTAGCGCCTGCGTCGCGGCGAAGATGATCACGGAGACCACGAACAGCGTCAGGAGACCGAGCAGGAGGCGCCGGACGATGAAGCCGGGGATTCCTCGCCAGAGCGCCACTGGTACGAGCTCGAACCTCCTGAGAAGAGGGCCGGGGCTAGAACGCCCCGGCCCGTTTCGAACGACTAGACGAAGTAGATCGTGCGGAAGCCGTTCCCGTACTTGTTGAGGTTGAGCGTGCCCCGGTCGGGCTTGAAGCCCCCGACCTTCGTCGAGTACGCGTCGGTCAGGTTCTTGAAGCCCCAGATGATGTGGCCGCCGTCGTCGTACTCCATCCGCTGCATATCGCGAATGACCGCCGCGCGCTTCCTGTCGTCGACCGTCGCCACCGCCTGCCTGTACAGCCGGGCGAAGCGGGGGTAGTTCGGGTACTTGTCCCAGTGCGTCTCGTTGAAAGCGGCCCCCGCCAAGCTGCCGAAGGCGGCCTGCGGCAGGTAGCTGCGCGTGCCCCAGTAGTCCGCCGAGAACGTCCACTTGAGGTACTGCGGCCCGTAGAGCTCACCGCCGGGAACGTTCTTGACGTTGACCCGCACGCCTCCCGCTCTCGCGTTCTCGGCGAAGATCGTGGCGCCCTCGACCATGCCCGTATCGGCGGGCGACGTGATCAGGTCGATCGTGAGGTTCTCCTTATTTGCCGCCTTGAGCAGCGACCTCGCCTGCTCGGGGTCGTACTTGCGCTGCGGGAAGTCGTCGCCCGCGTAGGCGGGGTCGAAGGGCGAGTAGATGTCGTTTGCGATCCGGCCCGCCCCGGAGAGCCCCTGGGCGACCATCTGCGGGCGGTTGGCGAGCAGCCTGAACGCGCGCCGCACCCGGACATCCGTGAAGGGCTCCTGGTCGACCGCCATGCAGAGCGGAGTCCAGGCGCCCGTCTGCGAGATGAAGATCTTCAGGTTGTTCCGCCGCCTGACGACCGGCACCTGCGCGAACGGGACGTCCGTCATCGCGTCGATCTGCCCACCCAGGAGCGCGTTCACCTTTGCCGAGTCGTCGGGGAAGTTGGTGATCACGACCTGGTCGAAGTAGGGCTGCCCGTTCCGCCAGTAGTTCTCGTTCTTCACGTGGACGCTCTGGCGGCCGGGAGTGAACGACTGGAGCTTGAACGGCCCCGTGCCGATCGTGTGCAGCGGCCCTCCTCGGAAGCTCTTCGGCGCGTATCCGACCGGCACGATGCCTTGGAAATACTGGGCAAACGCCTCGATCAGCGTGACGTCCGCGCGCTTCAGGAAGAGACGGACCGTCCGGTTGTCGAGCTTCCTCATCCGCTTGGGGTCGACGCTCTGAAACGCCCCGTTGCCGAAGAGACCGAGCTTCTTGGTGGCAGTGCGGCGGATCGAGTAGATGACGTCGTCGATGGTGAGCGTCTTGCCGTTGTGGAACTCGATTCCGGGCCTGATGCGGATCAAGATCTGGTTCGCCTTCTCGGCGCGAAGCTCGCTGGCCAGCTCGAGCTGGATCCTGAACTTCTCATCGATGTATGCGAGCCGGTCCCACCCGGTCATCAGGCGTGCGATGTCCGACTTCGCGACGATGTGCTGCCCGTCGATGAAGTCGGACGCTCCGGCGCCTGACACCGCGAGCCGGAATGTGCCGCCGCGCCTGATCTGCGTTCGGGCGAGCGCCGCCTCGGTGAGCGGGCCGAGAGAGCCGCCGGCGGCGACGACGATCCCGAGCGCGGCCGCCCGGCGGAGAAGGTCTGGACGGGTCATACCGCGCTCAACCTCACGGCTCAGCGCTTCGTCGGCCGACGTCATGCGCGTCCTCCTCTTGCCGTAGTCACGGCCTCTGCGAGGCCCCTGTCGCCACCATTCAACTCCAGCGAGGCACGAAAAACAAGAAATTGCCCAGGCTGCGGCGATGCGCGCAGCTGCGCGGGAAGCTCGTAGAGTTGTCGTCCGTGACCGACTGGAGCGCTCTCGTCGTCCCGGAGCTCGCGAGGATCGAGCCGTTCGCTCTCGGCGACACCCTCGCGGACGTGCGAGCGCGCCACGGTCTGGACGAGGTCGTGAAGCTGAATTGGAACGAGAACCTGTTCGGCCCCATGCCCGGAGTCGTGGAAGCGGCGCAGAGCGAGCTCGAGAACCTCTCGCTGTATCCGGAGCAGGTGAACACGGCCTTCTGCGAGGAGGTCGCCGAGTACGTCGGCACGATCCCGGGCCGCATCGTCCCGGGCCACGGCACGCTCGCGCTCATCGGCTCGCTGGCAACCGCCTTCCTTCGCCCGGGCGACAGCGTCGTCGCGCCCGCGCTGACATATGGGCTCTATGCGCAGCTGTCGGCGCTCCGTGGCGCGAGCATCGAGCGAGTTGCGCTGCGCGAGCTCGCCCTCGATCTCGACGCCATGGCGCGCGTCGCGCGTGACAAGAGCGCGAAGATCGTCTGGATCTGCGATCCCAACAACCCCACGGGGGCGACGATCGCCCCGGACGAGTGGGAGAGATTTCTGGACGCCCTTCCCGAAGGGTGTGTGGCCATTGCGGACGAGGCGTATATCGACTTCGTTCCCCCCGAGCAGCGCCTGCGGCGCGAGCTCGACGTCGCTCACGGACGGCCCGTCGTCGTGCTGCGAACCTTCTCCAAGTTCTTCGGGATAGCCGGGCTCCGGCTCGGCTACGCCGTTGTTGACGACAGTCTTGCGTCGTACTTGAATATGGTGGACGAGCCCTTCAACGTGAACTGCACGGGGCTGGCCGCCGGCCGGGCCTGCCTGCGCGCCGGCGAGGCGGCGGACCGGCGCCGGGTCGAGGTGGCGGAAGCGCGGGACACGCTCGCGCGGGGACTTCGAGAGGCGGGTGCCGAGCCGATGCCTTCGGCGGCCAACTTCGTGCTCGCCCGCGTGGACGTCGACGACACGAAGCTGGCGGCGGGACTCGCGGCGCGCGGCCTCCTCATCCGGCCGGGAACGGACTTCGGCATGCCGGGCTACGTGCGGATCACCGTCGGCCCGGATCCGCTGATGGAGCGCGTGAGCTCGGAGCTTCGCGCTGCGTGCGACTCGCTGCGGCGCTAGAGCGTTGGCGCGCGTCCTCTGCGACCCGTCGGTTCCGCTCGCGTTCGTCCGAGATGTCCTGACGACCGCGGAGGTCGTCGTGGAGACTTCCGTCCCGCCGTGGTCGGGAGAGGATGTCGTCGCGCTGGTGTCGTTCGCGCCCGTGACCGCCCGAGATCTCGAGCGCCTGCCCTCTCTTCGAGTGATCGCCGCGCCGAGCGTCGGCTTCGAGCACGTCGACGTCGCGGCCGCCACGCGGCAGGGAGTCTGGGTCTCTCACGTGCCGGACTACTGCGTCGACGAGATGGCCGACCACGCGCTCGCGCTCCTCCTCTCGCTCGTTCGCGGCGTGGTCGAGCTCGACCGCAGCGTCCGCGCCGGGGGATGGGATCCGAAAGCCGCGGGCAGCCTTCGGCGCGTGTCGGACGTGGGGCTCGGGATCGTCGGGTTCGGACGCATCGGGCGGGCGCTCGCGACTCGCGCGCAGGCGCTTGGAATGAAGGTGTGCGCATACGACCCGCTCGTCTCCGACGCCACGTTCTCGGCCGCCGGGGTGCGCTCAATGGCATTGGACGACCTGCTCCGGACGTCCACCGCCATCTCGATCCACGCGCCGCTGATTCCCGAGACACGTGGTCTCATCGGCTCGCGCGAGCTTGCGCTCCTGCCCGCAGGCGCCTACGTCGTCAACGTGTCCCGAGCGGGGCTCGTGGACACAGAGGCGCTACTCCGCGAGCTCGAGAGCGGTCGTCTTGCCGGAGTCGCCCTCGACGTCCTCGAGGTCGAGCCACCGTCGGGAGAGGCGAGCGCCCCCGCCCTCGCGCGGCTCGTGATCACTCCCCATGCGGGCTGGTACAGCGAGCAGGCTGAGGAGACGGCGCACCGGCGCGCAGCCGAGTCGGTGCTCGACGTGCTCGAAGGCCGCGAGCCCCGTGACGCGGTCAACCATCTGCCGCGCTGCTAGCGTCCGCGCACCTCAATGCGCGACCGGCCGCACATCCTGATCGCGATGGTCGACCAGCTGTCCGCTCTCTATCTCCGGGCGTACGGCTACCCGGTCACCAAGACGCCGACGATCGACCGGCTCGCGGAGAGCGGGGTCGTCTTCGAGCACATGTACACGCCGAGCCCGCTGTGCGCTCCGGCGCGGGCGTCGTTCATGACCGGCCTGCTGCCGACCAGAACCGGCGTGTACGACAACTCGGCCGAGCTCGCCTCGTCGATCCCCACCTTCGCGCACTACCTCCGGCTCGAGGGCTATCGCACGTGCCTGAGCGGGAAGATGCACTTCGTCGGCGCCGACCAGCTGCACGGGTTCGAGGAGCGGCTGACGACCGACGTCTACCCCGGCGACTTCGGCTGGACGCCCGACTGGAGCCGGCCCGGCGAGCGCGTGGACTGGTGGTACCACAACATGACATCCGTCAAGGAGGCCGGCGTCGCCGAGATCACGAACCAGCTCGAATACGACGACGAGGTCGCGTTTCACGCGGTTCGGCGGGTGTACGACTACGCGCGCTACGAAGGAGATCAGCCGCTCGCGCTCTGCGTCTCCTTCAGCAGCCCGCACGATCCGTACGTGGCGCGGCAGCGCTACTGGGACCTGTACGTCGACGACGAGATCGACCTGCCGGCGACGCCGGCGCTGGCGCCCGAGCAGCTGGACCCGCACAGCCGCCGGCTCTGGAACGACTGCCTGATCGGAGAGGCCGGCGTAACGGAGGACGACGTCCGGGCGTCTCGCCACGGGTACTTCGCGAACCTCTCCTACGTCGACGAGAAGATCGGCGAGGTGCTGGCCACGTTCGCCGCCTGCGGGCTGAAGGACGACACAATCGTCGTCCTCACCTCCGATCATGGCGACCTCCTCGGGGAGCTCGGTCTCTTCTACAAGATGTCGTTCCGCGAGCATGCCGCGCGCGTGCCGTTGATCGTCCATGCGCCCGGACGATTTCCCGCTCGGCGGGTGCGCGAGCCTGCGTCGCTCATCGATCTCCTGCCGACGCTCGCCGACCTCGCCCGCCCTGGGCTCTCCGACGAGCTCGCCACGCCCGTTGACGGGCGAAGCCTGGCGCCGCTGGTCGAGGGCGCGGATGAGGAGGCGGACGCGAGTGTCGTTGGCGAATATCTCGCGGAGAGCATTCTCGGGCCGATGGTCATGCTGCGGCGAGGCCGTTGGAAGCTCATCCACACGGCGAGCGACCCCGATCAGCTGTTCGACCTGGAGGAGGATCCGCTGGAGCGCGTCAACCTGTCCGACTCGGCCGAGCACGCCTCGCTCGTGCGCGAGCTCCGCGCGGAGGTCGCGTCGCGCTGGGATCTGGACGAGGTCGACAGGAGCGTTCGAAAGAGCCAGCAAGCGCGGCTCGCCGTCTTCCGCGCGCTCCAGGAAGGCACGAGGTTTCCGTGGGACTTCCAGCCGTCCCGCCCGGCCTCGCAGCAGTACACGCGAAACACCATGGACGTCGCCGCGCGCGACCAGAAGTCCCGCTTTCCTCCGCTTTAGTGCAGATGATGCGAGCCGCCGTCTGCCGCGCCTTCGGACAGCCCCTGCAGATCGAGGATTTGCAGCTCACTCCACCTCGGGCCGGTGAGGTAAGGGTCGCGGTCGCCGCGTGTGCGATCTGTCACAGCGACATCCACTTCGCCGACGGCGCCTGGGGAGGAACGCTCCCGGCGGTGTACGGGCACGAGGCCGCTGGGACCGTCGAGGAGGTCGGCTCGGGCGTGCGCCGCGTCCGACCCGGCGACCGCGTCGTTATCAGCCTTCTTCGCTCCTGCGGTCGCTGTTTCTTCTGCGAACGGGACGAGTCGCATCTTTGCGAGGGCGAGTTTCCCGCCGATCGAGAAGTTCGACTCCACACGCGAGCTGGCGAGCCGGTCGAGCAGGCGATGCACACCGGCGCCTTCGCCGAGGAGGTCGTCGTCCACGAGTCCCAGATCGCCGTGGTTCCCCTGTCGCTGTCCTTCGAGGTCGCCTCGCTCCTCGGCTGCAGCGTGATCACGGGGCTGGGCGCCGTTCTCGACCGCGCAGAGGTGCCGGAGGGCTCGAGCGTCGTCGTCGTGGGAACCGGTGGCGTCGGCCTCTCGAGCATCCGGGGAGCCGTGCTGCGTGGCGCCGGGCCGATAATCGCCTCCGACCCTTCGCCGGCGAAGCGTGACTTCGCCGAGCGCTTCGGCGCGACGCACGCGCTCGACCCGAGCTCCGGACAGCTGGCCTCGGCGGTGCGCGCGCTCACCGGCGGGCGGGGCGCCGACTACGTCTTCGTCACCGTCGGCCGAGTGGACGCGATCGAGGAGGGCCTCAGCTACGTGCGGCGAGGGGGCACGCTGGTCGTCGTCGGGATGCCGGCGACCGGAGAGTCGTTCGACGTCGTCGCCGTCGACCTCGTCCACGACGACATCCGCATTCTCGGCAGCAAGATGGGCTCCACGCGGCTCGAGATCGCGGTGCCCCGGATCGTCGAGCTCTACGAGAGCGGACGGTTGAAGCTCAACGAGCTGATCACGGGACGCTTCCGGCTGGAGGAGATCAACGATGCGATCGCCGCCTCGCGCGAGGGCCACTCGGCGCGAAACGTCATCCTCCTCGATGCCGCGTGAGGATCGCGAGCGTCGAGAGCTTCGGCACTCCGGACGTCGCGCTCGTTCGCGTGCGCACCGACGAGGGCGCGGAGGGATGGGGCCAGGTCGCTCCCTACCACGCCGACATCACCACTCACGTTCTCCATCGCCAGATCGCCCCGCATGCGCTCGGCCGTGACGCGACGGAGCTCGAGCAGCTCGTCGACCGCATCCCCGAGCTCGGGCACAAGTTTCCTGGCTCGCACCTCTGCCGTGCGCTTGCCGGTCTCGACACGGCGCTCTGGGATCTGCGCGGGAAGCTCGCGGGCAAGAGCGTCTCCGGCCTTCTCGGCGGAGACGTGCGCAGCATTCGCGCCTATGCGTCGAGCATGCGTCGAGACATCGCGCCGGAGGACGAGGCCGAGCAACTGATCGGTCTTCGCGAGCGGCACGGCTTCGATGCCTTCAAGGTGCGCATCGGCAAGGAGTGCGGCCACGACGAGGACGAGTGGCCGGGCCGTACCGAGGCGGTCGTCGGAACGGTTCGTCGAGCGCTCGGCGACGAGGCCGCGATCCTCGTTGATGCCAACAGCTGCTATACGCCCGCGAAGGCGATCGAGGTCGGCCGGATGCTCGAGCACCACGGCGTCACACACTTCGAGGAGCCCTGTCCGTACTGGGAGCTCGACTGGACGCGCGAGGTGACGCAGGCGCTCGAGCTGGACGTGACGGGCGGCGAGCAGGACTGGGACCCGCGCGTGTGGAAGACGATGATCGACACCGGAGTCGTCGATGTCGTGCAGCCAGACGTCTGCTACGGCGGCGGCTTCACGAGAGCGCTGCGGGTCGCTTCTCGGGCCGAGTCGGCAGGTCTCCCGTGCACGCCGCATTCGGCGAATCACTCGCTGGTGCTCGTCTTCGCGCTGCACCTCCTGAGCGCGATCGGAAATCCCGGCCCGTACGTCGAGTTCTCGATCGAGCCCGACGCGGACTACCCGTGGCAGGTCGGGATGTACGAGCCGCGACCCGAGGTCGTCGGCGGCAAGGTGAGCGTCCCGGACGGCCCTGGCTGGGGCGTCGAGATCTCGCCCGAGTGGCTCGCGAGATCCGAGCACAGGGTCAGTCAAGGCTACTGAGCCGGCGGCGGCGCCTGGACGAACGAGCCGGTCCGGCTGTGGAGAAATCGGCCCACAGTTGTCACGCTTACAGTGCCAGGCATTGTTAAGACGTCTGCCGTTGGCCGTCGCCGGTCGCAAGCGGCTCTGGCGGACGCTCGCGGTCACGAGATCGTGGTCTCAGCTGCGAGAATCGCCCGCTATGAGTGTCGGCCTGTTCGAGCTGAGTCCCGAGCAGCGGGAGATCCAGGCGCTCTGCCGCGCGTTCGCCGAGCGCGAGATCCGCCCCATCTCACTCGAGGTCGACGAGGCCGACACGGAGACGCCGTGGGAGATCTGGCACAAGGCGGCGGCGCTCGGGCTGACCGCCTTCATGCTCCCGGAGCGTCTCGGCGGAGGCGGCATGGAGGACTCTCTCACGCAAGCGCTCGTCCAGGAGGAGCTCTGCTGGGGCTGCTCGGGCATCGGCAACCTGATCACGACGAACGGATTCTTCGCGAAGCCGGTGCTGGTGCTCGGAACCGAGGAGCAAGCCCGGCGCTGGGTGGCGCCGCTGACCAGCGACCGACCGCCGCTCGGCGCGCTCGCGAGCACGGAGCCCGGGGTCGGCTCGGACGCGGCGGCGATCACGACCACGGCGACGCGGGTCGACGGCGGCTATCTCCTGCGCGGGCAGAAGAGCTGGATCTCGAGCGCCGGGCCGGCCGAGTACTACGTCGTCTTCGCGACCGTTGCCCCAGGCACTCGCGCGAGAGGCATCACCGCCTTCGTCCTCGAGAAGGGCGATCCCGGGTTCATGATCGGCCCGCCGATCAAGAAGATGGGCCAGCGGGCGATCGTGAGCGCGGAGCTCTTCTTCGAGGACTGCTTCGTGCCGGAGGATCGCCGCCTCGGAGAGGAGGGAGAGGGCTTTCGCGGCCTGATGCGCGTCTTCGACCTGTCACGAATCACGCTCGGCGCCGCCGCGACCGGGCTCGCGCGGGCCGCGCTCGAATACGCCGTCGACTACGCGAAGGAGCGAGAGCAGTTCGGCAAGCCCATCGGCGAGCACCAGGCCGTCGCGTTTCGTCTCGCCGACATGGCAGTCCGCGTGGATGCATCGCGCCTCCTCGTCTGGCGAGCCGCCACGAGAGCGGATGCGGGCCAGGATGTCACTCTCGAGGCGGCGATGGCGAAGCTGCACGCGTCGGAGGCGGCGATGTGGTGCACGTGGGCGGCCGTGCAGACACTCGGCGGCTGGGGCTACTCGCGCGAGTATCCGGTGGAGAAGTGGATGCGTGACGCCAAGCTCGAGGAGATCGAGGAGGGCACGTCGGACATCCAGCGCCTCATCATCTCCCGCCGCCTGCTCTTATGATTCCTGACCTGCGGCCGCTCTTCGCGCCCCGGTCAGTCGCGGTGGTCGGCGCGTCCGCCGATCCGTCCAAGTGGGGAAACGTGCTCGCGCGCGGCGCTTTGCGTGGGGTGCGCCGTCGGGACGTGTTCCTCGTGAACCGGGCGGGCGGAGAGATCCTCGGCCAGCGAGTCTTCCGATCGCTCGCAGACCTCCCCGACACGCCGGAGCTCGCGGTGATCACGGTCCCGGCGGCCGCTTTCGGGGAAGTCGTTGACGAGGCGCTCGCCGCCGGCGCGAAGGCGATCGTCGCGATCAGCTCCGGCCTCGGCGAGCACGACGAGGAAGGTCGTCGGATCGAGCGGGAGGCAGCCGCTCAGGTTCGGGCGGCGGGCGCTCGTATGCTCGGGCCGAACTGCCTCGGAGTCTCGGACGCGGGCGAGGAGCTCGATCTCAGCTGGAGCGCTCTGCCGCCGGGCCCCATCGCCTTCGTCTCGCAGAGCGGCAATATCGCCCTCGAGAGCGCTCGGCTCGCCGTCAGAGCAGGACTCGGCTTCTCGCGCTTCGTGTCGCTCGGCAACCAGGCAGACCTCGTCGCCGGCGACTTCCTCGACGATCTCGCTGCTCACGAGCCGACACGCGCGATCGCGCTCTACGTCGAGGACTTCCGCGACGGGCGCGCATTCGTCGCTGCGGCAGCCCGAGCGACCGCCGCCGGGACGCCTGTGATCCTGTTGAGCGGCGGCATCACCGCGGCGACCGCCGCGGCTGCGGCATCGCACACCGCGGCACTCGTCAGCGACGCTCGCGCGATCCGCGCTGCCTGCGGCGCCGCCGAAATCATCCATGTCACCACCCCGAGGCAGCTCGTCGATGTCGCCCAGGCGCTCCTCTCTCGCGGACGGCCGCGAGGACGGAGGGTCGCCGTCTATACGGATGGCGGGGGAAGCGGGGTCGTCGCAGGTGACGTGCTCGCAGCGGCCGGGCTGGAGGTGCCACCGCTGTCCGATGTGACAGCCGCTGCGCTCCGCGAGCAGCTCCCGGATACCGCAAGCGTGGCCAACCCCGTCGACTTCGCGGGTGGCGGCGAGCAGCGCCTCATGTCGTACGCTGACGTGGGCCGCCTCCTACTCGAGTCGGATGACGTCGACGCGGTGCTCCTGACCGGCTACTTCGGAGGCTATGCGGTCGACCTGCCCGCTCTCGCGGAGGAGGAGCTCGCCGCCGCCGGCGCGCTGGCGAGCGCCGCCGCCGAGACGAGCGGCACCCTCGTCGTGCACATGTCGTATGCGGAGTCGCCGGTCGCGGCGCTGCTGCGCCGCGCCGGCGTGCCGGTGTACGACGACGTGGCGTCCGCTGCCGCGGCGCTATCCCTGCTCGCGCGACAGGCTGAGTCGAGCGAGCCTCTGCCGCCGCCCGAGCTCGGGCTTCCGCCGCTCGCGCCTCCGGCTCCGGGCTATCGCGAAGCGCGCGGCTTCCTCGCGGAAGCCGGTATTCCGTTCGCGGAGGCGCGGACGGTGACGACGCGCGACGAGGCTCTCACAGCCGGATCCGCGCTCGGCTACCCCGTCGCGCTGAAGGCGGGAGAGCTCCTGCACAAGTCCGAAATCGGCGGAGTCGTGCTCGGACTCGAAGACGCGGACGCGCTCGCGGCGGCGTTCGACGAGCTCAGCGCGCGCCTCGGCCCGCAGGCGCTCTCGGTCGAGCGCATGGCTCGGGTGGAAGACGGCGTCGAGCTGATCGTGGGCGCGAAGCGCGATCCACGCTTCGGAGCCGTGATCCTCGTCGGTCTAGGCGGCGTGTACGCCGAGATCCTCGACGACGTCGCGGTCGCGCTGGCGCCGATCGACGAGTCAACGGCTGAGCGACTGATCCGATCGCTGCGCGCCGCGCCTCTGCTCGACGGGGCGCGCGGGCGCCCCCAGCTCGACATCGCAGCGGCCGGTCGCGCGGTCGCAGCGGTCTCGCGGACAGCTGCCGCGTGCCCTGCGATTGTAGAGCTCGACATCAATCCGCTGCTCGTGACCCAGCACGGCGCTCTCGGCCTCGACGCGCGCATCCTGCTCTCCTGATCAGCGCCCTCGCGTGGGAGTAAGCCCGGCGGGAGCGAGCCCAGCCAGACGCTCGATCATCCGGCCCGGCGGGCGTCCGGCGTCCTCGGCGGCTTCCTTGCGTGCCACCGCGGCGCGCACGACGCGCCCGCCGACGTAACCGAGCGGCTCGGGTGGAAAGGCGCCTGTGCGGCTCCGCGGGAACAGGCCTTCGGGCCGCTCGGGCAGGCGAATCGCGGCCCATTCGTCGTCTCGGCGCAGCACTCTGGAAGCCACGACGCGCGAGACCAGGTGCGCCGGGCCGACGCCGTTGCCCGAGAAGCCATAGACGAAGTGGAGGTCGTCCCTGCCCTCGAAACGCCCGACGTACGGCAACGCCGTCGGCGTGCGATCGATCGGCCCAGTCCAGCTGTGGGTGATCCGCGTGGAGCGCAACCCTGGATAGATCCGCCGGAAATCGGCCGCGACCTCCGACGCGCGCGGCGATCCTCCGTCGAATTTGATCCCGACCCGCCCGGCGAAGGCGAGCGCGCCGCCCCCCTTGCCCCAGGCGATCCGCCCGTCGTGGGTCGTCCGATAGTAGTTGACGAGCAGTCGGGCATCCGACACGCAGAGCCCGGTCGTCAGGCCCAGCTCTGCCAGGCGCTCGGGGATCGGCTCGGTCGCGACCATGTCGCTCGCGATCACGACGAGCGAGCGGCGAAGCTCCCGGAACTGCGCGGTCCAGGCGTTCAGGGCGAGGATGACGGTGTTGGCCCTGACGACGCCGCCCGCGGTCCGAACCCTTGGCGGCCGCGAGCGCTCGAGCGCGATCATCGGCGAGCGCTCGAAGATCCGCACACCGCGCTCGAGCGCGACGCGGCGCAGACCACGCGCCAACAGCGCCGGCTGCACCGTGGCTGCGGTCTCCTCGAGGACGCCTGCAAGCTGGACCGGAGATCCCGTGAGACGTTCCACCTCCGCCCGCGCGAGGCGGCGGAACGGGCTCTCACCGAGGCTCTCCGCCGCCGACACGGTCTCCTCCCAGGCGCCCACCTGCGCAGGAGCAGTCGCGCTCCAGAGCCAGCCCTCGGCGCGGTAGCCCGCGTCGAGGGCATGCTCCTCGCAGAAGCGCCCGATGTCGCGGACCGAGTCGGCGGACGCCAGAGCGACGCGTCGGGCCTCCTCGCGCCCGAGGAGCTTGACGAGCGTCGCGATCTTCGTCCACCAGGAGAGGACGAATCCGCCGTTTCGGCCGCTGGCGCCACCCCCGCAGACATCTGCCTCGACGACCGCGACGTCGAGCGCTGGGTCGAGCTCGAGCAGATGGAGCGCAGTCCACAGGCCGGCGTAGCCGCCGCCGACGATGCAGACGTCTGCCCGCGCCTCGCCCCGAAGTGACGGACAACTCTCCTCGCCTCGACGTGCGAGCGCCTCCTCGAGCCAGAGACTGCGTCGGACGGCCGACACGCTCGTCACAGGACGGCAGCCACGTCGTGACCGCTCCGGATCGCGTCGTCCACCAGCCCCGGACTCCGGGAATCTCCCACCGCGGTCACCGCCAGACCGCGCTCCCGCAGGATCCCGACCAACGCGTCGACGGGGCGATGCCGCCCCGCGTGGACGACCGATGCGGCCAGGATCGCCTCGCGCATTCCCTCACCCCGCTCGACGAGCACTTTGTCCCTTTCGACCGAGACCACGCGGACGCCCGCCACGAGCCGGACGCCTGCGGCCTCCAGACGGCGCAGAGTCGGCGCGTCGGCGAGGGTGTGGCCGAGCGATCCCGCCGGCGCGATGCCGTCGCCGACGAGCGTCACCGCCCGACCCGCATTCGCAAGCGTCTCGGCGACTCCGGCGCCCTTGCGGTGCCCTTCCTCGTCGATAACGACCACCGGCCCGCGGGGCTCGACGCCGCGCAGGACGTCGACTGCCGAGATTGCAGCGGAATAGCGCTGCTCCGGCTCGGATCCGGTCGCGACCACGACGACGTCGGGCTCGAGGTCGAGCACGTTGTCAGCGCCAGCGACGACTCCGAGCTCGACGCAGACTCCCAGCCGCTCGAGCCTGCGTGCGCGCCAGTCGATCAGCTGGCGATGGGCGCCTTGCCGCGGGAGCTCGGCCGTGAGCGCGACCTGACCTCCGAGCGCCGATTCGCGTTCGAGCAGAGTGACGCGATGGCCCCCTTCGGCAGCCCTTCGCGCCGCCTCCAGGCCGGCGACGCCGCCGCCGATCACGACCACGTGGCGAGCGGCGACGACACGTTGCGCCCGTAGCTCGAAGCCTGCGTCGGGATTCTGGACGCACGCGATCGGGAACTTCCGCAGGCGGCGCGCGACGCAGACGTTGAGGCCGACGCACTCGCGAATGTCGTCCTCCTCCCCGGCCCCGGCTTTGCGGACGAGCTCGGGATCGGCAATCTGCGCCCGCGTCATGCCGACCAGGTCGCAGCTGCCCTCAGCGAGCGCGCGCTCACCCACTTCCGGTCGCGTGATCCGGCCCTCCGCCAGCACCACTGCGGCGGGAATCGCCTGCTTGACGGCACGCGCGAACGGGATCCCGAACCCGGGCTCGTAGTCGAGCGTCGGCATCAGCAGGTCGAGGTTGTCGTAGTCGCCGTTGCCGATACCGAAGTAGTCGACCTCGCAGTGCTCCGCCAGATGCCCGACCGCATCGACGTACCCCGGCATCGACGCTGTCACGGTCACACCGAGCAAGGGCCGGTTCCCAATCTCCGCGCGAATCGCGTCGAGGAGCTCGCGCGCGAGGCGCAACCGATTCTCGAGCGGGCCGCCGTACGCGTCCGTCCGCTCGTTCCGCGCCTCGGACATGAACCCGTCGACGAGCGTGTCGTAGGCGAACATGCACTCGACGCCGTCGACTCCCGCGGCCAGAGCTGTGCGCGCCGCGCGAACGTGACCGTCGACGAGCTCGTCGATGTCCTGGTCGTCGACCTCGTGCATGAGCCCCGGACCGCCGCCCGGCGCCGGGCCTCCCGAGACGCTCCACAGCTCCCTCATGGTCGCGGCCGGGTCGGCGTTGGGGCCGAGATGGTAGAGCTGGGACACGAAGGCCGTGCCGTGGGCGTGCACCGCTTCGACGGTCGCCCGCAGGGCCGGCACGAAGCTCTCGTCCTCGAAGCGGTAGTTCTGCGGCGTCACCCCTGCCGACGGCAGCACCGGCAGTGGCTCCATGACGATGAGTCCCGCTCCCCCCGCCGCTCTCGCCTCGTAGTAGGCGCGCGCCCGATCACCGGGGATGCCGTCCTGCGAGAAGGACGCGGTGTGCGCGGTGAAGACGACGCGATTGTGGAGCTCGTGCCCGCGCAACGAGATCGGCGAGAGCAGACGCGGATAGCCGGCCACGACGCGAGTCTACGACGCCTCGACGGGACCTTTCGTAGAGTCATCCGAGTGCACACCGAGGTCTTCATCACCTGCGCGGTGACGGGCGCCGGCGCCACAGCCGGCCGCTCGGAGCTCGTGCCGGTGACGCCTCCCCAGATCGCGGAAGCCGCGCTCGAGGCGGCTCGAGCCGGCGCGGCCATCGCCCACATCCACGTTCGCGACCCCGAGACGGGCGGTCCCGCGCGCGACCCGGCTCTCTACGGCGGGGTCGTGGAGCGGATTCGCGCAGCCGATGTCGATGTCGTCCTCAACCTCACCGCGGGGATGGGCGGCGATCTCGTGCTCGGCGGCGTGGAGTCGCCGCTGCCTCCGAATCCCGTCGGAACCGACATGGCCGGCGCGACCGAGCGTCTGGCGCACGTAGCCGAGCTTCGGCCCGAGATCTGCACCCTCGACTGCGGGACCATGAACTTCGCCGAGGGCGACTACGTGATGACGAACACCCCGTCGATGCTGCGCGAGCTGGCACGCCAGGTCCAAGCGCTCGGCGTCCGCCCCGAGCTCGAGGTGTTCGACACGGGGCACCTTGTATTTGCGAAGCAGCTCGTCGCCGAGGGTCTCGTCGACGAGCCGGCGCTGCTGCAGCTCTGCCTGGGCATCCCGTACGGAGCGCCGGACGATCCGGGGACGCTGCTCGCGATGGTGAATCAGCTCCCGCTCGGGTGCGTCTTCTCCGCGTTCGCGATCGGCAGGATGCAGCTGCCGTACGTCGCGCTGGCGCCGCTCGTCGGAGGCAACGTCCGGGTCGGGCTCGAGGACAACCTGTGGCTCGAGCGGGGCGTGAAGGCGACGAACGGCCAGCTCGTCGCGCGCGCCGTGACGATCCTGGAAGCCATGAACGTCCGTGTGCTCGGCCCGGCGGAGACACGCGAGCAACTCGGCTTGACGCGACGCTGATGCGCGTCGCGTTGATCGGCGGCGGCGTCATCGGGGGTGGTTGGGCGGGGCGCTTCGTCGAGAACGGCATCGACGTGACCCTGCACGATCCGCATCCCGAGGCCGAGCGGCGCCTGCGCGAGAGCCTGGAGAACGCCGAGCGCGCGTGGGCGCGCCTAACCCTCGTCCCTCGCGTCCGTGGCGCCGTCTCGTTCGTGAACTCGCTCGAGGCGGCGGTGGCGAACGCGGATCTGATCCAGGAGAGCGCGCCCGAGGACGAGGCGCTCAAGCGCCGGCTCCTCGCGGAGATCGAGCGGCACGCGCCGCCGCAGGCGCTGATCTGCTCCTCCACGTCGGGACTGCTGCCCTCGCGGCTCCAGGCCGACATGCTGCGCCCCGAGCGCTTTCTCGTCGGACACCCTTTCAACCCCGTGTACCTGCTGCCGCTGGTCGAGGTCGTGGCCGGCGAGCGCACCTCCGAGGATGCAGTCGCGCGCGCGCTCGAGCTCTACGCCTCGCTCGGCATGAAACCGCTTCGTGTGCGCAAGGAGGTCGACGGGTTCGTGGCCGACCGCCTGCTCGAGGCGCTCTGGCGCGAGGCGCTCTGGCTCGTCTCGGACGACGTCGCGACGGTGGAGGAGATCGACGACGCAGTGCGCTACGGGGCAGGGCTCCGCTGGGCGCAGATGGGGACTTTTTTGACCTACCGCATCGCGGGCGGCGAGGCCGGAATGCGTCACTTCCTGGCGCAGTTCGGTCCCGCGCTCGCCTGGCCCTGGACGAAGCTCACGGAGGTTCCCGAGCTCACGGACGAGCTCGTGGACAAGATCGCGGCGCAGTCGGACGCGCAGGTCGAAGGCTTGACGATCCGCGAGCTCGAGCGGCTGCGAGACGACAACCTCGTCGCGATCCTGCAGGCGCTGCGCGCACGCGACTACGCGGCCGGGTCGGTCGTGCGCGAGCACGATGTGCGCCTGCTCGACCGCAGCGGCGGCGATTCCGCCGAGCTCGATCAGTCTCGGCCACTGCTTCTGCACGAGACGACCGTCGATCCTTCGTGGATCGACTACAACGGCCACTTGACCGAGGCTCGCTATCTCCACGTCTTCGCCGAGGCGACGGACGCCTTCCTCCGCCACGTCGGAGTCGACGCGCGGTACCTCGAGGGCGGTCACAGCGCCTACACGGTCGAGACGCACCTCCGGCATCGTCGGGAGGTCGCCGCTCTCGAGCCGCTGCAGGTGCTGACGCAGGTTCTCGGCGCCGACGAGCAGCGGCTCCATCTCTTCCACACGATGCGGCACGCGACTAGTGGCGACACGCTTGCGACCGGCGAGCACATGCTCGTGCACGTCGACGCCGCAGCTGGTCGAGCGTGTCCCTGGGTCGAGCCGGTCGCGACTGCCGTCGCCGAGATCGCGACCACCCACGGCGCGCTCCCAATCCCGGAGGCCGTCGGCCGCGCGATCGCGCTGTGGGGGTGAGGCTTGCCTCGCCCCTACAAGGACAGCAGGACCACGCCCGCCACGACGACCACGGCGCCCGCCAGGCGCGACGCGCCCACACGCTCGCCGAGAAGCGGGGCGGCGAGCGCGGTCGCGATGACGACGCTCGACTCACGCACGGCTGCCACGGACGCGGCGGGCGCGCGAGACAGCGCGGCCAGCACGAGGATGTAGGCCCCGAACGTCGCGAGCCCCGCGGCGATGGTGAGCGGGCCGATCGCCTCTCGAACCGCCTGCCTGCGACCCCGCGCGACCGTCAGCACGAGGAAGCCGATCGTCACGGGAATCATCGAGAGCTCCTGATACACGACCGGCGAGGCGTACCGGACACCGCGCTGGTCGAGGAGCGTGTACGCGGCGATGCAGGCTGCGATCGAGAGGGCGAGCGCCAGGTCTCCGGCCGCTGCCGGCCCGCGAAGACCCCGGACGAGCAGGACACCACCGGCTACGAGGAGCACTCCGCCGATCTGCGCAACGGATGCTCCTTCGGAAAGCAGGACGACTCCCGCGAGTAGCACCAGAACGGGAGCGGATCCCCGCGCGATCGGATAGACGAACGACAGCTCCGCCCGTCCATAGGCGTTCGCCAGGAGCAGGAAGTAGACGAGCTGGAGAAGCGACGTGGCCACGAGGAAGGGCCAGACCTCGCGCTCAGCCCTCCAGCCCAGCGCTGCCACCGGAGCGAAGACGACGACTCCCGCGACGAGCGCGACCACCGTCGCCGCCTCCACGTCACGGGCTCGGGCGAGGACGAGATTCCAGAACGCGTGCAGGAACGCCGCTCCGAGCGCGAGCGCGAGGGCCGAGAGAGGCATCGCTCGCGAATCCAATCAGGGCGCGACGCTTGGCCATAGGGTCTCGTTCATGAGAGAACGAGCGATCACGGAGCTCGCCGAGCGCCAGTTCGACCTGCTGGTCGTGGGAGGCGGGATCATCGGCGCCGGGATCGCGGCCCACGCCGCGCGCGCGGGCCTCGCGGTCGCCCTCGTGGACGCGGGCGACTTCGGCGGCGCCACGTCGAGCGCGTCCTCGAAGCTCATCCACGGCGGCCTGCGCTATCTCCGCCTCGGCGACCTGCGCCTGGTGCGCGAGGCCCATCACGAGCGGCGCGTGCTCACGAGGATCGTCGCGCCGCACCTGGTTCGTCGCGTTCCGTTTCTCCTCCCTCTCTACCGGAGCGGCCCCTACCGGCCGGCCGTCGTCCAGAGCGGGATCGTCCTCTACTCGATGCTCGCCCGATCGCGCCTGAACTGGCTCGTCAGCCCGGCGAGAGCCCGTGAGCTGGTGCCGCCGCTACGCCTCGAGACGCTTCGCTCGTGCGCGCTGTATGCGGACGCGACCACGAACGACGCCCGCCTCTGCCTGGCAAACGTGCGCGCGGCAGCGGCAGCCGGCGCCTGTGTGCTGAACGGCGCAGAGGTGGTCGCGCTTCGCTCTCTCCGAGGACTTGTCGTCGGTGCTCGAGTGCGAGTCGACGGAGAGGAGCTCGAAGTCGACGCGCGGGTGGTCGTGAACGCCGCAGGGCCCTGGGTCGATCACGTGCGTCGTCTGGAGGATCCGCGCGCCGGGACCTCGGTGCGCTTGAGCAGGGGCGCCCACGTCCTCGTTCCGGCAGAAGACGAGTGGACGGCGGCGCTCGCGATCGCCCAAGACGAGGTTCGGATCACGTTTGCCGTGCCCTGGAGCGGCATGCTGCTGCTCGGAACCACGGACGCTCTCTACGAAGGCGATCCGGCAGACGTCGCGGTCGGAAGCGGCGATGCGGAGCAGATCCTCACCGAGGCTTCTGTGGCGCTCGGCTCGGACGTCGTCGCCGCGGACCGCGTGCGAGCGACCTTCGCCGGGCTTCGCGTTCTGCCCGCCGGCGAGGGTGCGAGCGTCAGCGCGCGGCGCGAGACGGTGTTCACGCGAAGCCCCGGAGGGATGCTCACCGTCGCCGGCGGCAAGCTCACCACCTATCGCCGGATCGCTCTCGAGACGCTGACGCGGCTGCGCTCGGAGCTCGGCCTGCGGCGGGTGGACGGACATCCGTGGCCGCTCCCGGGCGCCACCGGCCTCGAGCGGGTCTCGTTTCCAGAGTACATCGAGCCCGATACCCGAGCGCACCTGCTCCACCTGTACGGAAGCCTGGCGCCGGATGTTCTCGCCCCTGTGGCCGACGACCCTTCGCTGCTCGAGCGAATGCATCCTCGAGGCCCCGACATCGCGGCGCAGGTTCTCTACGCCCGCACGCACGAGTGGGCGCGCACCGCCGAGGACGTCCTGCGAAGGCGGACGACGTGCTTCTATCGCGGTCTCGCGGATGAGGAAACTACGGCCCGCGTGACCACCCTCCTCGCAGGAGGGGCTACCACGGAGGCGCGATGAGCCTCACTGAGAGCGAGCGAGCCGTCGTCTGGCACATCGCCCAACGCGAGGACGATCTGGTGGCTCTTGTCTCGAACTTGATCGCCTTCGACACTACGGCTCGCGCCGCCCCCGACGATCCTGCTCGCGACGAGCGCCCGCTGCAGGAGTATCTCGCCGGCCGCCTGGCGTCAGCGGGAGCGCACTGCGACCTCTGGGAACCGCGATCCGAGGACGTCGCGGGCACGAAGCTCGCTCCGATGGGGCTCGACTTCGTAGACCGACCGCAGCTGGCGGCGACGTTCGCAGGGTCGGGAGGAGGCCGGAGCCTCCTCTTGAACGGGCACGTCGACGTCGTCTCGCCCGAGCCGAGCGAGCGTTGGACGACCGATCCGTTCCGGGCGAGCCTCCGCGACGGCAGGCTGTACGGCCGCGGCGCCTGCGACATGAAGGGCGGGGTCGGTTGCATGGTCTTCGCGGCGGAGACGCTTTCTCAGCTTGAAATACGGCTCGCCGGGGACCTGGTCGTCTGCACGGTGACCGAGGAGGAGTCGACCGGCGCGGGCGGTCTGGCTGCGGTCGTGCATGGCGTGCGTGCGGACGCGGGCATCGTGCTCGAGCCGTCCAGCCACGAGATCTGCATCGCCTGCCGCGGCAGCGTTCTGCCGACGGTCACGGTCC
This sequence comes from Gaiellaceae bacterium, assembly GCA_051002595.1. GTDB lineage: Bacteria > Actinomycetota > Thermoleophilia > Gaiellales > Gaiellaceae > GMQP-bins7. The sequence goes on along the minus strand of JBPCMD010000014.1, from coordinate 11,716 downwards.
CAGGGCGGCCGGGCCATTCCGGCATCCCCCAGGCCGACTGGCGGGAGGGCGGCGCGGTGAACGCGATCGAGAAGGCCGAGCTCGTGCTCCACGCGATGCGTGGTCTCCAAGAGGACTGGCGGAGCCGGCCCGACCAGCGTCATCCGCTCCTGTCCCCGGGAGACATCGTCCCGTGCGTGATCTCGGGCGGCGAGTGGGCGGTGAGCTACCCGTCCTCGTGCAGCATCACGTACCACATCGGCTACCTCCCGGCCTTCGCCGACGCGGAGGGCTGGGGCAGCCGAATCGAGCGCGAGGTGACGGAATGCGTGCGGCGTGCGGCCGAAGCCGACCCCTGGCTCGCCGAGAATCCCCCGGCGATCGAGTGGGCGCCCGAGGTCCCATCCGCGGAGGTGGACCCGGAAGCCCCGATCGTCTCGACCCTGCTCGCAGCCGCGAGCGACGCAGGCCTCGTGCCGCGCGTGGCCGGATTCGACAACTGGCACGACGGGGCCACGTTCACCCGTCTCGGGGGGACGCCGTGCGTCGCGTTCGGCCCGAGCGGGCTCGATCGAGCGCACACGGTCGACGAGCACGTCCCCGTTCACAGCCTCGTCTCGTGTGCGCAGGCGATCGCAGTCGCGGCGATGCGCTTCTGCTCAGAATCTCGGTAGCGAGCCGCCGGTGTAGAGCTCGTACTCGCCTTCGCGCGCGAAACGCTCGGCGCAGCGGACGAGCGCCGGCTCGTCGAGCTCCACGCCGAGTCCTGGCTCGATCGGAACCTCGAGAACGCCATGCTCGGGTGAGAACGGACCGCTCGCGATCACGTCGTCGGTCGTCCAGCGAAGGAGCGACTGGCTCGGGCGGTCGAGGTATGCCGTGGCGGCCGCGAGGTGAAGATACGCGGCGGTGGCGATGCCGAGATCGCCGCTGTAGAACCAGAAACCCACGCTGGCCTGCTCGCACGCGGCGATGAGCCGAAGCGTCCCCGCGATCCCCCCGCAGAAGCCCAGCCCGAGCACGATGGTCTCCGGCGCCCCCAGCTCCGCCGCCAGCGCCACATCCGGCGTGTGGGCGGAGAACGGGATAGCCGTGTCGCGCCGCAGCTCCGCCATCTCCGCGAACGAGCCGACCGGCTCCTCGACGTTCGCGATGTCGAACGGCTCGAGAAGTGAGAGCGCGCGCTGGGCCGTGTCGCGGCGCCAGCCCATGTTCGCGTCCAGGCGCAGCGTGCGCTCGGGCCCGATCGCGGCTCTCACCTCCCGCACGAGCTGCACGTCTTCCTCGACAGGACGGACGGCGACCTTGCCCTCGAACACGGGTGAGTCGTGCTCCTCCACCATCCGCGCGCAGAAGGCCGCGACATCGGCCGGAGCCTCCTCGAGCCCGGGCCTGTAGGCGAAGTACTCGCTGAACTCGATCTGCGTACGGACCGCTCCTCCGAGCAGCTCGTGCAGCGGGACCTCGGCCTCGCGCGCAACGACGTCCCAGAGCGCGATCTCGACTCCGGCGAGCGGATTGCGAATGAGCACCCGCGCATCGCCGCGGTGCTCCACCGGCGCCGGCTCGAATCGACCCAGCTCGGTGAGCACCACGCTGGTCTCGCGACCGACGAGCCGTTGCCCGAGCTCCCCGCGAAGCGGATCGGCGTCAGACGGCGAGGCGGCCTCCCCGAGCCCGACGATGCCGTCTTCTGTCGTAATCCTGACGACGGTACGGCTGATGCCCGGAACGACGCCAGAAGACATCAGGTACGTCGCCTCGAGCGGAACATTCACCGGCCAGGCCTCGACGCTGGCGATTCGGCTCACCGTGCCATCCTGCACGATCGGCGAGAATGACACGGTGATCGATGCCACCCGGCTCGAGGCGCTCGCAGCGCATGAGCACGACCTTGCGCCCGACGAGTGCGCCGCCCTCGCCTGCGAGGTGGCCGCGCTCGTCGACCTGACCGCGCTCGACCGAGCCGGCGAAGGCTCGTTCGACCTCCTCTGGCGAAACTCCCACTCTGAAGCCTGGCTCAACCAGTGGTGGGCGCTCCGCGACACCGGCTTCCATGACCACTCTGGCTCGTGTGTGGGCGTGCATGTGCTCGAGGGGTCCGCTCGCAACGAGGCGCTCGTGATCGGCGGCGAGCGCCACATCCGTGAGTACGGCGCGGGCGACTCGTTCTCGTTCCCGGGGACGGGCATCCACCGCATGGAGCACGATCGCGGCGCGGTGACGATTCACGTGTACTCGCCGCCGATCAACGCGATCGGACACTACGACGTCGTCAATGGCGAGCTGCGCAGGCAGCCCGGACCGCCGGACGAGGGCTCTCCGCCGAGCCCAGGTCTCGCGGCGGCGCTCGCCCAACCGTAGGGGCTATACGGCGGAGGCGAGCTCGTCGGCGTAGGTGATCGCGACCCGGCCGAGCGCGCCCGTCATCGAGCCGAGCTCGTAGTGGCCCATCCGCCAGAGCGCGGGCGAATAGACATGCAGCGACGTGGCCGGAGGGCCGCCTGCGTGGCGCACACCGTGGATGTACGACGCATCGAAGTCGAAGACGCCCCCGGGATGATGCTGGCGGGTCACCTCCCGGATCCAGCCGTCGGCGTTTCGCTCGAAGTGATCCTCGTGGAGGATCCCCTCGCAGATGTGCACCGCGCCCGAGGACACGTCGTGGTCGTGGTAGCCCGTATCCTGCGCGTCGAGCCAGCAGATCAGCCAGACATCCAGATGCGGATCGCGGTATAGCTGGATGAAGTGGCGCGTGTTCGGATCGTGGCGGACGAAGCGCTTCCAGAAACGCGGCTCAGCCGCGAGGTCGACCGCGAGCTGTGCGAGCTCGGGCCGATCGAGGTCCACATCTTCGGGGACCCGCTCGTGGAGCCAGCGGGTTAGTCCCTTGAGGCGAATAGACGTGCTGGGTTCTGGTTGCAAAGAGCGTCTGTCACAGCATCGCCGAAGCCGCGGACGGCGTCCAGGGCAGGCTCGGGATCGAGAACCGGCACGTCGGTGCCGAAGACGAGCTGACTCACGCCGAAGGTGGCCATGCACAGCTCGAGCGCGCGATTTCCGTACGACGAGATCTCGAAGAAGATGGTGTCGTGGAGCACGTCACGGCCCGACACGCCTCTCGAGCGCAGTCGCTCGAGCTGGATCGGCGCGCCGCCTGCCAGCATCGCGAACACGACGTCGAGGGTGGGCCAGCGCGAGGCGCCGGCAGCGAGCCAGGCCGCATACCCGGCCTGCATCTGGGCCGTGTAGTCGACGACGGCCGCCCACCACGCCGGAGCTCCCGCAGGCGGCGCGCCGGCCGGGCCGGGATGAACGAAGAGCACGGCATCCCGGCGCACGAGCTCGTCGAGCTTGGGCCCGAGCAGATCGAGGTCGGCGAGCTCCGGCGCCCCGATGCACGCTCCGGCGAAGCCGTCGACGTCGGCACCCGCGGCTAGGGGCATGAGCCTTCCCCCGGAAGCCGACGCGAGCTCGAGAATCCCTCGCTCGTAGGTGGAGACGAGCTCAGCGGCATCGTCAGCCGGTAGCTGGGCGATGCCCAGCGTCGGCTGCAGCGACACCACGGCGACGTCGAGCTCCCAGCGATCGAGGAGCGCAATCCGCTGGTCGAGATCGTGAGCCCCCGGGTCGATCTCACTCTCGCCTTCGCCAGCGAGCTCGAGCATGGAGCCGCGGAGCCGCGGCGGGCGCTCCCGACGAGCGAGGAGCCGGACGAAAGGCTCCGGCCACAGATGCTGATGGAAGTCGATTGTCGGCACGTCTTGACTCTCGCTCGCCGACCCCGCCGTCACACCGTAGGACGTTTCCGCACTACAACTCTTCGGCGAACTCGCGGTTCTCGTCCTTGAGGCTCTTGTCAGTCCCGAAGTACGCGTGCTTTGACATGTCGGGCGAGTAGCGGCTGCCGGGAGGCGTCCGGCCGAGCGCTTCGGCCAGGCTGCGCACATGATGAGGCGCGGCGCCGCAGCAAAGGCCGATGTAGCGGATGCCGAGCTCCTTGGCATCCCGAGCGAACTCCGCGATCTCGTAGCGGTTGCACGTAAAGGGATCGAGCGCGGTCGGGAACGGCATCTCACCTGGAATCTCCTTGCCGTTCGCCTCACGAAGCGACTGGAACGTCGGCTCGTGCTCATGTGTGCGATACGGAACCGGCAGCGCGGCGACGTGTACCGACACCGCCTCGCGGATCTCCTGGAGAAGCGGCAGCAGCGTCTCGGGCCCGCGCCCGCAGTTGAGGCCGACCACGTCGGCGCCTGCGTCCTCCAGCCGCTTGCACGCCTCTCCGAACCCGAGCCCGTCCCGTGTCGTGTCGGCCTGGTGCGCGATCATCGTGACGACGGCCGGGTAGCCCGCCTCCTTGATCACCTCGAGCGCGAGCAGCGCCTCGTCCACGTGCGAGAAGGTCTCGGCGATGATGAAATCGACTCCCGCGTCGGCTGCCCAACCGACCTGCTCCTCGAACATCGCCCGCACGCTCTTCTTCGACTCGGCATCGTCGGCGTAGACATTCGTGTTACAGATGTCCCCGGCGAGGAGCGCGTCGCTCTCGGACGCGACCTCCTTGGCGATGGCGAGCGCCCGTCGATTGAGCTCCTCGAGAAGATGCTCCTTGCCGACGATCCGCATCTTCTCCCGGTGCGCGTAGTACGTGAACGCCTCCACGACGTCGGAGCCCGCATGCACGAAGTCGCGGTGCAGCTGGGCGACGACCTCGGGGTGGTCGAGCACGACCTCGGGCACGAACGCGCCGGCCTGCAGATAGCCGCGCCGCTCGAGCTCGAAGAGGTAACCCTCGGCGCAGATAACCGGCCCCTCGTCGAGCCGCTCCAGGAGACCTTGGCTCACGCGCCCATCATGTCAGAACGAATCAGCTCGACTATCGGCTCGAGGTCGGGCGGGACCGTCTCCCCCGCGTCCGTGAAAGGAACGCGCTCGCGGACGAGCTCGTAGGCGCGAGCCGTTCCGGCCCCGAGGGCAGGAGATCCGCGCAGATCGACGGCCTGGGCGGCGATCGTCAACTCGATGGCGACGACGCGCGCGCCGAGACTCACCATCTCCGCGAGCCGCCGGGCGCCGAGCGGCGCCATCGTCGTCCGGTCCTCGATGCCCTCGTGCTGCGTCGTCGACGCGAGCTCGAAAGACACGGGTTGGGCCAGGAGACGCGCTTCAGCGACGATCCCTTGCACGGTGGCGCCGAGCTCGCTGAGCCCAGGCTCGGCGAGATGGGGACGCGCAGCGAGCCCCTCCGGAAGGCCGGTGAGCGGGGCCTGCAACAGCTTGAGCGCCCGCTCGGCGGCGCTCGTCAACGCCGGCGCCAACGCGATGCGGAGAAAGTCGAGCGCCGCTGCGAGGGGCACGATGTCGAAATTCCCGGCCGCGATGACCCGCCCCGATGAGCTCGCGACGACCGGGTTCCCCTGATGCGCGTTCAGCTCGACGGCAAGGACGCCCTGCACATAGCCGAGAGCGTCGCGTGCGGCGCCGTGCACCTGCGGCAGCGTCCGAAACGTGAGCGGATCCTGGAGATTGCGTGGCTCCGCGCTCCAGAGATAGCTGCCTTCCAGGAACCGGCGCAGACGCCGAATCGTCAGCTCGAGGCCAGGGTAAGGGCGCGCCTCCGACACCGCTTCGTCGATCAGACCCGGATTGGCTGCAAACGCCTCGAGGTCGAGCGCGCCCGCGACGTCGAGCGTGTCGAGCAATGTCTCGCAGTCCGAGACCGCCAGCGCAGCCAGCCCAGTCGAGAACGCGTTGTTGTCGACCAGCACCAGCGCTTCGCCGGCAGCGAGCTCGAAGTCGCCGAGCAGCCCCTCGACGAGATCGGCGTTCGCGGCGAGATCGGCCTGTCCGACCGAGCCGAGCATCCGCACGGGCGTGGAGGCGCCCTCGTTGAGCCGGTCGACGAGGAGCTGCGCGAGCTCGGGCCGAACGCCCGGATACCCCTGCGCGAGCCCGTTGGCGAGCTTCACCGTCGTCGCCCGAACGACGTCCTCCGGCGCATTCGGCCCCTGCGCGACGAGATGACCCCGAATCAGCTGCCGGTTGAAGCGCGCCTGATCCTCCTCGATCGCGAAGCGCTTCCGCATCCCGACCCCGGTCGAGAACCCGTAGACCTGCTGGCCTGACGCGAGCGCCTCCTCGACAACGGCTCGCGAGGCGCGCATCGTCTCGACCGCGACAGGCGCCAGTTCCACCTGTTCGCCGCCCCGCGCGACTCGGACGACCTCCTCGACGGTCAGGTCGACGCCGGTGAGGACGACGCTCATGGGCGAGCTCTTGGCCCATGAGCGGCGTTCGTCAACCCCAGACCAGCGAAGCGGTCTTGGCGATCGTCTCGAGCTTCGCGCGCTCATCCTCTACCGTGAGGTCGTTGCCGAGGATCGAGGTCGCGAAGCCGCACTGCGGCGACAGAGCTAGCCGCTCGAGCGGACAGAACGCGCTCGCCTCCTCGATCCTCCCGGCGAGCTCGTCGACCGTCTCGCGCCGGCCGCTCTTCGTGGTGACGAGGCCGAGCACCGCAGTCTTCCCCTCGGGAACCGCACGCAATGGCTCGAACGAGCCCGAGCGCGCGTCGTCGTACTCGAGCATGAGCCGCTCCGCGTTCACGCGTGAGAAGAGGCGCTCGGCCAGCCAGTCGTACCCGCCTTCGACCAGCCAGCGCGAGGCTTGGTTCCCGCGACAGAGATGCATCGAGAAGGTCACGCCGTCGCGCTCTGAGTAGACATGGTTGTCGAGCTCGATCCCGAGCTCGAGCCAGCGGTCCGCCGGCCAACCGCGGCTCGCGTAGAAGTCGCGGTAGGTCGGGTCGAGAAGCAGCGGATAGTGCGGCGCATCGAGCTGGATGTAGGTCGCGCCGAGGCGTACGAGCTCGTCGACCTCCTCGCGCAGGATCTCGGCGACGTCGCCGAGGAACTCCTCGAGGCTCGAGTAGGCGCCGCTCGAGCGCTCGGGATCCCAGAAGTTGGCGAACAGGCTCGGGCTCGGCAGCGTCACCTTGAGGATCCGGTCGGTCTTGGGAGCCGCATAGGCGAACTCGTCGGCCGACAGAAATCGCCTTCGGCGCAGCTTTCCCTGAACCGCGATCGGCGGCCGCTCGACCTTCATCTCTCCGAGCTCGCCGCTCTGCCACTCGCCCCACAGGAACGCGTCCAGGTCCCACTCCCCGAACCCCGACACCGCCTCGGTCATCTGGCTCTGGAACGAGAGGCGCCGCATCTCCCCGTCTGTGACGACGGCCATCCCGGCGCTCTCCTGTAGCCGCAGGGCATCGTCGACTGCGGCATCCTCCGCCTGCTTCAAACCCGTCGCGTCGAGCTCTCCTCGCCCGAACCGCTCGCGCGCGGCGAGCAGCTCCGGCGGCCTGAGCAGGCTGCCGACGACATCCGAGCGCGCCTCGAGCACGCGGCCACTGTATGCGACCGCGACCGCTGCTAGCCGAGCGAGACGACGACGGTCTTCGGCTCCGTGAAGACGTCGAGCGGATGACGTCCTCCGACCCGGCCGACGCCCGAGCGCGAGCCCGCCCGGCCGCCGAAGGGGAGGTGGCTCTCCCAGTAGTTCGTGGACTCGTTGACGTTCACCCAGCCCGCGCGGATGCCCTCGGCGAAGCGGAGGCCGCGGGCGAGATCGCGGGTCCAGACGGCGGCCAGCAGGCCGTACGGGGACTCGTTGGCGATCGCCAGCGCCTCCTCGTCAGAGCCGATCCGCGTGATCGGGACGACCGGGCCGAAGGTTTCGTCCCGGGCGATCGCCATCGAGTCGGTGACCTCGGTCAGCACCGTCGCCGGGTAGTACAGCTCGGTCGGGAAGCCGTTCGCCCGCGCGCCTCCGAGTAGAACCTCCGCGCCGCGCTCGACGGCGTCCGCGACGTGCCGGTCGACCTTGCCGGCGCCCGCCTCGTTGTTCAGCGGCCCCATCGTCGTCTGCTCGTCGAAGGGATCGCCGAGGCGGATCTCGCGAACGATGGCCGCGGAGAGCGCCTCCACGAACTCGTCATGTACGCGCTCGTGCACGAGGAAGCGCTCGCCGGCGGTGCAACTCTGTCCCGCGCAAAGAAATGCAGCGGACAAGCTTGCGCGTGCTGCCGCCTCGACGTCGGCGTCGCCGAGAACGACCAAAGGCCCGTTGCCGCCCATCTCCAGCAACAGCGCCTTGCCGGCGGCGCGCTCCGCGACGCGGTGTCCGGTCTCGATCGAGCCGATGAACGCGATCGCGCTCGTGCCCGGGCTCGCCGCGATCTCGTCTCCGACGACCGCGCCCGGTCCGGTCACGAGGTTGAGGACGCCGGTCGGGATCCCCGCGTCCGAGATGCACTCGGCGAGCGCGACGGCGCAGACCGATGTCGAAGGCGCCGCCGCCCAGACGACGGCGTTGCCCGCCGCGAGCGCCGGGGCGATCACCTCGGCCGGCATCGTGTACGGCCAGTTCCAGGGCGTGATGACGCCGACGACGCCGCGCGGAACGCGATAGACGAGCACCCGCTTGGAGGCGTCGATCGACGGCGGCATGGCGCCTTCGAGCCGTGTCGCGTCAGCCGCGGCCTGCCGGAAGTACGAGGCCAGCTCGTCGACCTCGTCGTAGGACTCGGCGACCAGCGGCTTGCCCTGATCGAGCGTGAGCGTGCGGGCCAGCGGCACCCGCCGCTCGACGATCACAGCCGCTACTCGCTCGAGCGCGGCCGCCCGTTCGAACGCTGAAAGCGCAGCCCAACCCCGCCAAGCGTCGTTCGCCGCGCCGATCGCACGCTGCGCGTCCTCCCGCGTCCCCTCCGGAACGGTGCCGATCGTCTCTCCGCTCGCGGGGCTCTCGGCGTCGAAACGAGCGCCCGACTCGCTCTCCACCCAGGCGCCGCCGATCAGCATCGAGACGTCGATTCCCACCCTCCCCGCGCCGCTTGACTCCGAAGCGGTCGTAGTATATTCCCCGTATACCAGTGATCTGGAGCCGAATCTGAGCAGCGCTGAGATCACCGTGAACGGCGGAGCGCCGCGGGGCGCGCCTCTCATCCGCGCTCACGGTGTCTGGAAGATCTTCGGCCCGCGCGCCGAGCGCATCCTCGGCACACCCGACGCAGAGCTCCCGCGCCGCGAGCTCCGCGAGAAGACCGGCTGTGTCGCCGCCGTCCGTGATGTCTCGATCGAGGTCTTCCCCGGCGAGGTGTTCGTCGTCATGGGCCTCTCGGGCTCTGGCAAGTCGACGCTCGTGCGCACGCTGATCCGGCTCATCGAGCCGACCGCAGGCTCGATCGAGATCGTCGGCATCGACGTCATGGCCGCGAGCAAGGCCGAGCTCCGAGCGCTGCGCCGCCACAAGGTCTCGATGATCTTCCAGCACTTCGGCCTGCTCGCGCACCGGCGCGTGCTCGACAACGTCGCGTTCGGGCTCGAGGTGCAGGGCGTCGGGAAGGCGGAGCGTCACGCGCGCGCCCACGAGGTCTTGAAGCTGGTCGGCCTGGAGGACGTCGCGAATCAGTTCCCGGACCAGCTCTCGGGCGGTATGCAGCAGCGCGTAGGCGTCGCGCGCGCCTTCGCGGTCGACCCCGAGGTGATGCTCTACGACGAGCCGTTCAGCGCCCTCGATCCGCTCATCCGCCGCGACATGCAGGACGAGGTGATCCGGCTGCAGGCCGAGACGGGGAAGACGACGATGTTCATCACGCACGACCTGCCGGAGGCGCTGCGGCTCGGCGACCGGATCGCGATCATGCGGGACGGCGCGATCGTGCAGCTCGGCACGCCAGAGGAGCTCGTCGGCTCGCCCGCCGACGAGTACGTCGAGAACTTCACTCGCGACATCCCCCGCAGCCATGTCCTGACGCTGCGCTGGATCATGCGAGATCCGGCGCCGGGCGAGGCCACCAACGGCCCCAGGCTCGACGTCGCGACCACGGTGCGCCGAGCCGTTGCCGTGCTCGCCGCGAGCGAGAAGCCCGTCTGCTGCGTCGAGAACGGGAGCGTCGTCGGCATCGTCGACCGCGACGCCGTGTTGACGACGATCGCCGGGGAGAGGGACGACTGATGGCATCGGTCGCCACCGCGGAAAGGGTCGTCGTGGCGCCGGTCGTCACGCATCGCCCCTGGTGGCGCGGGAAGCTCGTGCGGGTCGCCAGCATCGTGGCGCTCATGTACGTCGCGTACCGGATCTGGGCGCTCGAGTATCCCTGGCCGAACGATCTCGTCTGGAACACGCTCTCGCTGCACCTCGACGACTTCCAGATCTGGCTCCTCACAGAGCGCGGGAAGGAGGACCAGGGACTCGTCTTCACGGTCTTCGAGGGCTTCTCGACGTCGATCGACCGCCTCGTCGACTGGTTCACCCGCCTGCTCCTGTGGATGACGTGGGCAGGCACGACCGTCGCAGGCGTGGCGCTCGTCCTGCGCTTCGGCGGCCTTCGCGTCGCCCTGCTCACACTCTTCGCCTTCGCGTCATTCGCGCTCATCGGCCTCTGGGAGGAGAGCATGCAAACGCTGGCGCTGATGCTCGTCGCCGTCTCCCTGTCGCTCCTGGTCGGAATTCCGCTCGGCATCGCGGCGGGACGCTCGCAAAGGGTGAGTCGCGCCATCACGCCCGTCCTCGACGCCATGCAGATCGTCCCCGCGTTCGCCTATCTGCTGCCGGTCGTGATCCTCTTCTCGATCGGGCCGGCGGCCGCGGTGGTGTCGACGATGATCTACGCGATCCCACCGGCGATCCGCATCACGGCGTTGGGGATCCGGGGCGTCCCCGTCAACACCGTCGAAGCGGCCACGTCGCTGGGCTCGACCAGGGGCCAGCTCCTACGCAAGGTGCAGCTCCCGCTGGCGCGGCGGATGATCCTCCTCGGCGTGAACCAGACGATCCTGTTCGCGCTCTCGATGGTCGTCATCGCGGGGTTGATCGGAGGGGGCGGCCTCGGCGCGGTCGTCACCAGCGGCCTCTACTCGAACCCCGCTCTCGCCATTCTCGCCGGTCTCGTGATCGTGGTCATGGCGATGACGCTCGATCGCGTGACCGAGGCGATGGCCGACCGAACCGACCCGGCAAAGCAGCATCTCGACGACTCGCGCCGGCGGAGGATTCGGCTCCAGGCTGCCGCGGCGGGAACAGCAGTCGTCGTTGCGATCGTCCTCGCCAAGATCTTCGGCGCTGCTTCTGTCTACCCCGACGAGGCTCGCGGCCGCACGGTCACGATCGAAGAGTGGCTCCTGGCGAAGTTCCAGGTGGCCCTCGACTACATACAGGACCCGTTCTCGTTCGCCTTCTCGATCACCCAGCCGACTGGAACGTTCGTTTTCCAGCAGCTGCTCCAGCCGCTCCAGGTGTTTCTCGTCGAGATGCCCTGGCTCGTGACGGTCGCCGCTCTCACGGCGATCGCGTTCGTCGTCAGCGGTCTCCGGCCTGCGCTGACGACGCTCCTGATGCTTGCGACGATCGGTTTCACCGGTGTGTGGGCGCTCGCGATGGACACGCTCTCGCAGGTTCTGGTCGCCACCGCGATTGCCGCAGTCATCGGCGTCACGCTCGGCGTGCTCGCCGCGGAGAGCGGCGCCTTCTCGAAGGCGATGCGGCCCGTGAACGACCTGCTTCAGACGCTGCCGCAGCTCGTCTACCTCATTCCGTTCATCTATCTCGTACAGGTCTCGGTCGTGCCCGGGATAGTGGCGGGCGCTCTCTACGCGTTCCCAGTCACGCTGCGGCTCGTCGAACGAGGCGTGCGCGACGTCTCGCCGAGCTCGGTCGAGGCTGCGAGCGCGTT
>JBPCMD010000013.1:0-27347 GCA_051002595.1 Gaiellaceae bacterium | reverse complement strand
CAGATCCTGGAGCGTCTCTCCCAGCGCCTCGATCTGTTGAAGGGCGGCCGCGACGCCGATCCTCGTCAGCAGACGCTGAGAGCGACGATCGAGTGGAGCTACGACCTCCTCTCGCCCGAGGAGCAAGAGCTCTTTGCCCGCCTCTCGGTCTTCGCCGGCGGCTGCACGCTCGCGGCCGCCGAGGAGGTCGCCGGTGCCGATCTCGACACCCTCCAGTCGCTGGTCGAGAAGAGACTGTCGCGCTTCACGAATGAGCGCTATTGGATGCTGGAGACGATTCGCGAGTACGCAGTCGAGCGGCTCGACGCCGCCTGCGAGCGCGAAGAGTTGAGCGGGCGACATGCTGATTTCGTCTTGCAGCTCGCCTCACGGATCGAGGCCACCGGTGACGTCGATCGCCAGTTGAGCACCAGCTTTTCTCTAGAGCAGGACAACTTTCGCGAGGCGCTCGGGTGGGCTCGCGCTGGAGGTCACACGGACGTCGAGCTCGAGCTCATAGGTCGGCCGTGGCCATTCTGGTGGGGCAGAGGCAATGCCGACGAAGGCTCGCGGTGGGTAAGGGCAGCGCTCGCCCACAGCGAAGGAGAGCGAACCGAGCGCAGAGCGAAGGTACTAGCCGCTGGTGCGATGTTCGCCCACAGGCGCGGTGATCAGGACACCCTCAAGACCTGCGCCGAGGAGAGTCTCGCCATTGCTCGCGAGTTGAACGACGTCCGCGCTGCGGTATGGCCACTCATCTTTCTCGGGATACGGGCGGGCGAGGGCCGCGACTACGCCGAAGCTCGCCGCCGCGGCGAGGAGGCGCTCGCAGCGGCGAGGGAGGCGGACAACACGCGGCTCGTTGGGGTCGTGCTCAACAACTTGGCGGTCATGGCAATACGACAAGAGGACTTCGCACACGCCGCCTCTCTTCTCGAGAAGGCTCTCGCTGTCTCGCGCGAGCTGGGGGCGTTCGACGACATGACCGTCGAGAGTTTCAATCTTGCGGACTGTTTCCATCAGATCGGTCGCCCTCACGACGCCGTGGAGAGTGTGAAGCAGGGCCTGGTGCTCGCCCACGAGGTTCAGAATCTCAGGTCGCTCGCGTTCGGCTTCTTCTTGCTGGCTGCTTTCGCGTGCAGAGAGGGCAGAGCGGACGAGCGCGCGGCAAAGCTCCTGGGGGTCGCGGAAGCGGTCGGAGATCATGTTGGCGAGGACCTCGACAGCGAGACCGAGTTCCTAGAGATCGTCCGCGATCTGAGGGTTGCGCTGGGGGAACAGGGATACGCCAGGTCGAACGCCGACGGAAGGGCAATGCCCCTCGAAGACGCGGTTCAGTTTGCCCTTGCGTCCATAGACTGATTCGTGTCTTGTCATTGCCGCGAGATCTCCGCGACTGGATCGCGCTCCTCGAGCGCGAGGGCGAGCTTCGGCGCATCTCCGCCGAGGTCGACCCGGACCTCGAGATCACCGAGATCGTCGACCGTGTTGTCAAGTCTGGCGGGCCGGCGCTCTTGTTCGAGAATCCGAAGGGCTCGCGGCACCCGCTGCTGATCAACCAGTTCGGCAGCGAGCGGCGCATGTGTCTCGCGCTCGGGGTCGAGAAGCTCGACGATGCCGCGGCCAAGCTCGGCGACGTGCTCGACATGCAGCCTCCGCAGGGGATCGTCGAGAAGGTCAAGGGCCTGCTCAAGCTGAAGTCGATCGCCGACTCGCTGCCGAAGACCGTCTCCAAGGGCGCGTGCCAGGAGATCGTCCTCCGGGGGGACGACGTCGACCTCGGGCTTCTCCCGATCCAGCGCTGCTGGCCCGGCGATCCCGCGCCGTTCATCACCCTGCCGGCGGTGATCACGAAGGACCCGCAGACGGGAGTACGCAACGTCGGCATGTATCGGATGCAGGTCGTCGACAAGAGCTCGACCTTCATGCACTGGCAGATGCACAAGGACGGCCGGGCGGATCTGCTGGCAGCCGAGGACGGGCGGATTCCGGTCGCGGTCGCGATCGGCCTCGACCCCGTCTCCACCTACTCCGCCAGCGCTCCGCTTCCACACCACCTGGACGAGCTCATGCTCGCGGGCTTCCTCCGCGGCGATCCGGTCGAGCTCGTGCGCTGCAAGACGATCGAACTCGAGGTGCCCGCGAACGCCGAGATCGTCCTGGAAGGACATGTCTCGAAGCACGACGTCGGAGTCGAGGGCCCCTTCGGTGACCACACCGGCTACTACTCGCATGCCGAAGAGTTCCCGATCTTCCGCATCTCCGCCATGACGATGCGGCGCGAAGCCATCTACTCCTCGATCGTCGTTGGCAAGCCACCTGCCGAGGACGCGTGGCTCGGGAAGGCGACCGAGCGGATCTTCCTGCCCGCGGTCAAGATGACGCTGCCCGAGCTCGTCGACTACGACCTCCCGGTCGCGGGCGCGTTCCACAACTGCGTCATCGTCTCGATCCGCAAAGCCTTCCCCGGCCACGCGCAGAAGGTGATGCACGCGCTCTGGGGCCTCGGGATGCTCTCGCTGACGAAGTCGATCGTCGTCGTGGACGAGCACGTGAACGTGCACGACTACGCCGACGTCTTCTTCCGCGTGACCGCGAACGTCGACCCGAAGCGGGACGTGCTGATCTCCGAGGGCCCGCTAGACCATCTCGACCACGCGCCCGGGCGGCAGTTCTACGGCGGGAAACTCGGCATCGACGCCACGCACAAGCTTCCGGAGGAGGACGCCCGCGTCTGGCCGGAGGAGATCGTGATGTCCGACGACATCCGGGAACGGGTTTCGAGCCGCTGGCAGGAGTACGGCATCGCCTCTCCTGACGCACGCCGCCGCGACCAGTAAGAATGCATGCGTCAGGCGATACGTCGTTGACAGCGGCGGCGGCTGAGAGATTGAATCCAGACCAGGTCTCTAGTTGAGTACTAACGGTCCCGACACCCCACACGTTCCCGGGCCTAGCCTTTGGCCGATCGGTTTCGCGATCGGGGTGGCCTGTCTCCTGCTCGGTCTCGTCATCAGCTGGGTCGTGGCCGCGATCGGCGCGATCCTCGCCGTTGTCTTCGGAATCCTCTGGGCGCTCGACGTCACGCGTGATGTGCGCGGTCACGTGCCTGCGATCGCGCCCGAGAGGCGCGAGGCGGGGGCGATCCAGGAGGACGATGGCCCCGAGGAGCCCCTGCCCGCGTACTCGCGCTCCCGCTTCCTCGAGGCGTCTCTGATCGGTCTCTCGGCTGGCATGGGTGCCGTTCTCACGCTTCCCGTTCTCGGCTTCATGGTGCTCCCGTCGTTCACGAACGTGGACGAGGAAGAGGTCGACCTCGGCCCGATGGAGAACTTCCCCGAGGGCGAGTACGTGATCGCCACCTACCTGTCGAAGCCGGAGCAGGGCGAGGTCTCACGGCGGACCGCGTTCGTCCGCAACAACGGGATGAGCGAAGCGGGCGACCCCAGCTTCACCATTCTCTACAGCCGCTGCGTCCACCTCGGCTGCCCCGTCCAGCCGAACGGGCCGATCGACGAGGACTCGATCAAGAAGATCAAGAACGTCGAGCTCAGGCCGGTGCTCGCGCAGTCGTTCGGGTGCCCGTGTCACGGCGGTCAGTACAACGCCGAGGGGAACCGCACGGCCGGTCCGCCGGTACGCTCGCTCGACCGCTACAGCTTCTCGATCCGCAATGGCAAGCTGATACTCGGCGAGCTCTTCGCGGTCGGCAACGTCTCGGGGACGGGCGCGAACGCCACGATCTCCAAGTACCCGTGGTCGGTGCCCGGCACGCACGTGGACGGGCTCGAGGCGTGGCTCTATCCGATCGTCCCCAGTCAGGTGACGGGATAGTGGCCACGCGCAGGACCAGGAAGCAGAACATCGTCGACCTGGCGGTGCTCGCGCCGCTCGACTGGGTCGAAGAGCGCACTGGCGCCGTTCGCGGGACGAAGTGGTTCCTCCTTCGCAACGTCCCTCGCGACATCAGCTGGGCGCAGACGCTCGGCTTCGCGACGCTGATCGCGTTCACCGTCCAGGCGCTGACCGGAGCGATCCTCGCGATGTATTACAAGCCGGCCTCGGAGATCGACCCGACCACCGGCAAGCCGCTCGCGTACGCGTCGATCGAGCACATCACGCAGGACCTGACGCTCGGCTGGCTCGTGCGCGGGATGCACCGCTGGGGCGCGAGCGTCTTCGTGATCCTGCTCTTCATGCACATGGGCAGGGTCTTCCTGTTCGGCGCGTACAAGTATCCCCGCGAGCTGCTCTGGATCACCGGCGTGCTGATCCTCGCCATGGGCATGCTGATGGGCTTCACCGGCTATCTGCTGCCCTGGGACCAGACCGCGTACTGGGCGACCGTGGTCGGCATCAACTTGAACGGCACCGCGCCCTTCGCCGGCCCCTGGTTGTCGCAGTTCCTCGCGGGCGGGGCCGAGATCGGCTCGGACACGCTCGCCAAGTGGTACGCGCTCCACATGCTGCTCATCCCGGGCGCGCTGATCGCGCTGATCGGGATCCACCTCTACCTCGTCGCGCGGCTCGGCATCACCTCACCTCCCTGGTCGCAGGAGGCCGCAGGTCGTGAGCGGCCGGTGCGCAAGCCGACCGGAGAGCGGGCCGGACTCGTCCGGCCGGGGAGTGGGCGTAAGTAATGGCCAAGGGCGTCGGCGAGCAGAACCGCGAGTGGCACGCGCGCTACAAGGACGACGTCAAGAAGGAGGGCAAGGCCTTCTTCCCCCGGGCGATGCTCCATGACACGACCATGGGCATCGTCGTCGTCGGGGTCATCATCGGCCTCGCCGCGATCTGGTACTACGACGCGGAGGGGACCAGAGCAGGAGTCCTGGGGCCGTGGTACGAGGATCCTGCGGAGCCCGGGACGACGGACTTCATCCCGCGTCCGGATTGGTACTTCTACTTCCTCTTCTATCTCCTGCGCATCTTCGAGTGGCCGGAGACCGTCGTGATCGCGACCGTGGGCATCCCGACGATCCTGCTCATGCTCTTGATCGGGCTCCCGTTCTACGACCGGCGGCGCGAGCGGCGCCCGTCGCGGCGGCCGGTGGCCATGGTCGCCGCGCTCTTGACCATGCTCTCGATGGGCATATTGACCTACAAGGGCGCGACCGCGGAGGAGTCGCTCGGCTCGCAGCTCATCGCCGATCGCATTCCCAACGAGTGGGCCGAGAGCCAGGGCTTTGCCGACAACGAGCAAGCCGTGGCCGGCGCGGACCTCTTCGCCGAGACCGGGTGCCTGCAGTGCCATACCTACCTTGGCTTCGGCGCCGGCAACCTGGGCGCGCCCGAGCTCTCGGAGATCGGACAGACGAACGACGCCGAGTATTTCGTCCAGTACCTCTCCAACCCCGCCCGCTTCGGGAACACCGTGATGGGCTCGTACGCGTATCTCGGGGAGGAGAACCTGGCGGCGCTGGGGGCGTTCCTCGAGGGGTCGAAGGGTGCAGAAGAGACCGAGGGGCGATAGAGCATCCGGTGGTCAGACGGGACGCTCTCACAGCCGTCTCGTTGACTCGGCCCCGTCCAGCAACCGCTGGATACCCTTGAACCGTGCGCGTTTTCCTCGGCGTGACCGGCGCCTCCGGCGCTCCGTACGCCGAGCGACTGTTACGCGCTCTTGTCGCAGCTGACTGTGAGGTCGGGCTCTCGGCTTCCCGGTCGGGAATCGAGGTCATCGCTACCGAGCTCTACGGCGATCCCTCGATCCGGCGCGAGGAGGTGCTCGAGCGCTTCGTCGGAGACGGCGGCTCGAGCGTGACGGTCTACGGCGAAGGCGACTTCAAGAGCCCGTACGCGAGCGGCTCGGCGAAGGTCGATGCCTACGTGATCTGCCCCTGCTCGATGGCGACCGTCGGCACGCTCGCTTCAGGAGCCATGCAGAACCTCATCCACCGGGCGGCGTCCGTCGCGCTCAAGGAGCGCCGCAAGCTCGTGCTCGTCCCGCGCGAGACGCCGCTCTCCTCGATCCATCTGCGCGGGCTCGCGACCCTGAACGAGGCCGGCGCCGTCATCCTCTTCGCCGCGCCGGGCTTCTACCACGCTCCCGAGACGATCGACGATCTCGTAGACTTCCTCGTCGCGCGCTGCCTCGACCAGCTCGGGGTCGAGAACGCGCTCGCGAAGCGCTGGGGGGAGACCTCGTGACCCACGCGACGGGCAGGCTTCCCTCGGACGAGGTGCGCGGGATGTTCGACCGTATCGCGCCGTTCTACGACGTCATGAACCGCGCGATGACCGCCGGGCTCGACGGGCGCTGGCGCCGCCTCGCCGCGCGCGAGGTCGTGTGGCCGGGCGACCGGGTGCTCGATGCCTGTTGCGGAACGGGCGATCTCGCGATCGCGGCCGAGCGCCGCGGGGGAAAGGTGGTCGGGCTCGACTTCTCGGAGCGGATGCTCGAGCGGGCACGCCGCAAGTCCGGGACGATCGAATGGGTGAAGGGGGACGCGCTCGCGCTTCCCTTCGCAGACGGAGAGTTCGACGCTGCGACCGTTGGCTTCGGCGTGCGCAACCTCGACGATCTCGAGGGCGGTTTGCGTGAGCTCGCTCGCGTTCTCCGTCCGGGAGGAAAGGTCGCCGTGCTCGAGATCACGCGCCCGCGCGGCCTTCTGCGTCCGTTCTTTCGGCTCTGGTTCGACGTTCTCGTTCCTGCCGCGGGCAAGGTGCTGCGGGGCGGGAAGGCGTACACGTACCTGCCCGCGAGCGTCCGCCGCTTTCCCGGGCCAGAGGATCTCGCCGCGCTTCTCGTGTCTGCGGGCTTCCAGGAGGTGCGCTATCGGCTGCTCGGCGGCGGCAGCGTGGCTCTCCACACAGCGACTGTAGGGGCGAGGCTTGCCTCATGAGCGCCCAAGCAGTTCTCCAAGAGGCGGGGCCGTATCTCGACGAGCTGGATCAGCGGCTCGAGCTCGCGGTCGAGCGCTATCCAGGGCTGGTGGCCGCAGTCGGTCGGAACGCTGTCGCCTCCGGCGGCAAGCGTCTCCGGCCTCTGCTCGTTCATCTGACGTCGGCAGAACGGGAGCGCGCGCTTCGCTGCGGCGTCGCGGTGGAGCTCGCCCACGTGGCGACGCTCGTGCACGACGACCTGATCGATGGCGCCGAGCTCAGACGCGGTCGCTCCTCTGCCTGGCACGAGCACGGAGAGATTGCCGCGAAAGCCGGCGGCGACTACCTGTTCTCCCGCGCCTTCGCCGAGCTCGCCGCTGCCGGCGATCTCGAGGGTGTGGACGTTCTCGCGCGGGCGTGCCTCGCGATCGCGCGTGGGGAGGCGATGCAGCAGCGGCAGGCGCACGATCCCGAAACTCCGATCCAGGCGTACCTCGAGCGGATCTCCTTGAAGGCGGGGAAGCTCTTCGAAGCGTCCTGCCTGCTCGGCTCGCGTGACGCGCGGCTGGGGGAGTTCGGGCTCGCGCTCGGGATCGCGTTCCAGATCGCGGACGACATCCTCGACTGCGTCGGCGACACGATCGAGACCGGGAAGATCCCGGGCGCAGATCTCCGCGAGGGCGTGCCGACCCTGCCGCTCATTCTCGCCGCGCGCGAAGACGAGGTCGTGCGCCGTGCGCTCGAGGGAGGCCCACTCGAGGGCGCCCTGGTCCGTGTTGCCGCGACGAGCGCCCTCGACCGATCCAGGGCCATGGCCTTGGACTACGCTAGGAAGGCGCGGGAGTTCCTGCGGGACGAGCCCGATCTGGAGGCGCTCACGCACATCGTCATCGACCGGGAGCGGTAGTTCGAGGCCTTGACGTGAACGCCAGAGAGACAGCGGCCGCGAAGCGGACGCCTTCAGGGATCTTCGCGCGACCGGAATCCGCGCGAGCGGATTCAGGTCTTGCGCACTGCGCGCAGCTGAGGACACTGGAGCCGGTCCGCGAGAAGATCGAGGCCGGCGAGCGGCTCGGATTCGAGGACGGGCTCGCACTCCTCGAGTCGGACGATCTGCTCGCGCTCGGCGAGCTCGCCGAGCGGGCTCGCCGAGTGCGCGGAGGAACGGACGAGGTCTTCTTCGTCCAGAACCTGTATCTGAATCAGACGAATGTCTGTCGCGTGAAGTGCAAGTTCTGCGCCTTCGCGGCGACGCAGAAGCAGGCTCAGGCGTACACGATCACCGCGGAGGAGCTCGTCCAGGACGTCCTCCACCAGCGCGAGGCCACCGGCTTCACCGAGATCCACATGGTCAACGGCGAGAACCCGCACGTCGACTTCGAGTTCTACCGAGGCACGATCGCGTCGTTGCACGAGGCGCTTCCCGACGTGCATCTCAAGTGCTACACGGCCTCGGAGATCCATCACATGACCACGCTCTCCGGGCTCACGCACGAGGAGGTTCTGCGCGAGCTCAAAGACGCGGGGTTGGGGTCGCTTCCCGGAGGGGGCGCCGAGGTCTTCGCCGATCGCGTGCGTCGCCTGGTGGCTCCGGGCAAGGAGCATCCGGACATCTGGTTCCACGTCCACGACACCGCGCACAGGATGGGGATCCCGACGCACTGCACGATGCTGTACGGGCACGTCGAGACCTACGAGGAGCGGGTGGATCACTTCATCCGGTTGCGCGACCAGCAGGACAAGACGGGTGGCTTCCTCGCCTTCATCCCGCTCGCCTTCCACCCCGAGAACACGGTCTTCGAGCGGCGCGGCTGGCGGCATACCACGGGCTCCGACGACTTGAAGATGCTCGCAGTCGCGCGCCTCATGCTCGACAACATCCCGAACATCAAGGCCTACTGGATCATGATGGGGATGCCGTTGGCAGCGGTTGCCCTCCACTTCGGCGCGAACGACGTCCAGGGAACGGTCGTGCGCGAGGAGATCTTCCATGCCGCGGGCGCGGTCACCGAGACCGAGCAGAAGGTCGACGAGCTCGTTCGCTTCGTCCGTGAGGCGGGCCGGATTCCGGTGCAGCGGGACACGCTCTACCGGGAGCTGCGCCGATGGTGAGCACGAAGTTCGTCTCGGCGGTGCCGATCATCCCGGCCCAGGAGATCGAGGCGAGCGCGGCGTGGTATCGAGACATGCTCGCGTTCGAGATCGTCCACACGGAGCACGAGTACGGAATCGTCGAGCGCGACGACCTGCAGATCCACTTCTGGGGCCCGAGCGGTATCCCGCCGAAGGATTCCATGACGATGATCCGCGTCGGCGTGCGCGGAATCGACGGCCTCTTCGAGCTGTGCCGCCAGCGGGAGATCGTTCACCCAAACGCGCCACTCGAGGAGAAGCCCTGGGGCCTGCGCGAGTTTGCTATCACCGACTGGGACGGAAATCTCGTCACGTTCTTCGAGAGGGAAGCTGCGTGAGCCGCATCGCGAGGACGCGCACCCAGCCGGCCGCGGCCAAACGAAGCCGGGCGGTGCTCGTATGGGTCGTCTACATCCTGGGCATCCTTGCGGCCCTGATCCTGATCGCCTCGGCCCTCTTCACCGCGGGCGGCTACTTCGGCTCGGACGACGCCGCCGTCGACGTGTCTCCGGTCGCGATCGTCGTCTGGGGAGGGCTCGTCGTCCTCGCCGGGGCGATCTGGCTCTGGCCGCGTCTCGGGGGCCGCCGATGATTCGCCTCGGACGCATCAGCTACGTGAACATGGCCCCGGTCTTCTACGGCCTCGAGGCCGACGTTGAGGAGGTCGTCGGCGTGCCGACCGAGCTCAGTCGGATGCTGCTCGATGGGGAGATCGACATCGCGCCGATCCCGTCCATCGAATACGCGCGGAACCACGACCGGCTCCGGATCCTGCCGCGGCTCTGCGTCTCCTCGGAGGGCGCGATCGACTCGATCCAGCTCGTCACGAGGCTGCCGTTCGGCCAGGTTCGGTCGGTGGCGGTGACTCCGGAGAGCGCGACCTCGGTCGTCCTCGTCCGCATCCTGCTTCCGAAGGCCGAGATCGTCCCGCTAGGCATAGATGCCGACGCGACGCTGTTGATCGGCGACACCGCGCTCAGGAGCGCGTTCGAGGATCCCACGCCCCACTTCGACCTCGGCCGCCTCTGGCTCGAGCGGACGGGGCTGCCGATGGTTTTCGCGGTCTGGGCCGCGCCCGAGCCGCTCGTCGAGGGGCTCACCGAGCTAGAGCATTCGCTCGTGGCTTCCGTCCGGCTCGGACGCTCGGAACCCGAGCGCCTCGCGCAGCAGGCTGCCGAGACCTACGGCTACCCGCCCGGCTTCATGGCCCGCTACTTCGAGAAGCTTCGCTACAGCTTCGGCCCGCGCGAGCGCGCCGGTCTCCACACCTTCCTCGAGATGGCCCGCGACGCCGGCGAGCTCACGCACGTCCCGGAGCTCCGCTTCGTGCGCGAGCAGATCCCAGCGTGAGCGTCACCACGACACCTAGTGACACAGTGTCACTAGGGGAGATTCTCGAAAAGGCGCTCGACGGGGAGCGCCTCTCGGACGAAGACGCGATCGTGCTGCTCCGCTCACGTGACCTGGTGGCGGTCGGACGCGTGGCGAACGAGATCCGCAATCGGTTGACCGATCCGACGAAGGTGACGTTCATCGTCGACCGGAACCTGAACTATACGAACGTCTGCGTCACCGACTGCGACTTCTGCGCGTTCTACCGGCGCCCCGGCGACCAGCGCGAGTCGTACCTCCTTCCCAAGCCGGTGATCTACAAGAAGATCGAGGAGACGCTCGCGATCGGAGGAACCGGTCTCCTCATGCAGGGAGGCCATCACCCTGACCTCGGGATCGACTACTACGAGGATCTCTTCCGCTCGATCAAGGCGCGCTACAAGATCCACCTGCACGCGCTGTCGCCGCCCGAGATCCAGCACATCGCGCGGCGGTCGAAGCTCACTGTCGCGGAGACGCTCGCGCGCCTGCGCGACGCGGGTCTCGACTCTGTTCCCGGCGGCGGGGCAGAGATTCTCGTCGACCGGGTGCGGGCGATTATCGCGCCCAAGAAGACGAAGTCGGACGAATGGCTCGATGTCATGCGCCAGGCCCACCTGCTCGGCATGTCGACCACCGCGACGATGATGTACGGGCACGTCGAGACGCTCGAGGAGCGCGTCGAGCACATGCGCCGCGTGCGCGAGCTGCAGGACGAGACGCGTGGATTCAGGGCGTTCATCTCCTGGACGTTCCAGCGGGACGGCAATCGCTTGGACGACGTGGTCTCGGACGACTCGCGGCCGACCTCCTTCGACTATCTGGTGACGCAGGCGGTCTCGCGCATCTACCTCGACAACGTGCCGCACATCCAGTCCTCGTGGGTGACGCAGGGCTTGAAGATCGGCCAGGTCGCGCTCGGGTTCGGCGCGGACGACATGGGCTCGGTGATGATTGAGGAGAACGTCGTGTCGGCGGCCGGAACGACCTATCGCACGACCACCGACGAGCTCGTCCACCTGATCCGCTCGCTCGGGAAGATCCCAGTCCAGCGCGACACGCTGTACCGCGAAGTACGCGTCTTCTAGCGGACTTCGCCTGTACGGAAGCTGTAAGAGCCTGCAAATGCGGTCTTTGAGTTCGGGTACCCTCGACCGCGCCGTGCTTCGCCTCCTGGTCTCCTCGGCGCTGGCCGCTCTCGTGGCCGCTCTGATCGCCGTACCCGCCCAGGCGCAGCCGACCCAACTCTTTCCCGGAACGACGTACGACCACGAGGTCCAGTTCACTCCGCACGGGCCCGTCGCCATTCACGTCGTCCGCGGCCCGCGTCCGGTCGGGCTCTACCGCCTCCGGCCGGTGCTATCCAACGAGTCTGTGACGAGGCTCGAGAGCCTCACGTCAATGCAGCGCCGCCTCTCGACCCAGTCGACCTCGGTCGGGATCAACGGTGACTTCTACTCGTTCGAGGACGGCCGTCCGAGTGGAATCACGCTTCGGGACGGAGTGCTGGTCAGCCCTCCGAACGGACAGCGCTCGAGTGCGGGCATCACCCTCGACGGGATGCTCGACGTGCGGCGGGTCAAGTTCTTCGGGACGTGGCGTGGCGGTGGGCAGCGCCGCTCGTTGAACGACTTCAACAAGGCGCCGGGTAAGAACGGGATCGCACTCTTCACCTCCGACTACGGTGCCACGACGCCGCGATTGACGGGGTCGTATGCCGTCGTTCTCTCGGGCTTTCCCTCCTCGACTCCCAACACCGATATCGCCGCGACGGTGGCGAGCACTGCGCAGAACAGCCCGCTCGCGATCGCGCCCGGAACCGCCGTGCTCGTGGCGCGTGGGATCGCGGCCACGAAGTTGCAGGCCGAGGCCCCGGTCGGCTCGACGATCGCGCTCAGGCTGATCCTGCAGCCCGGCTGGGATACGGTCACGGATGCGATCGGCGGGGGCCCGGTGCTCGTGCGCGGCGGCCGGCCCGTCTATCAAGCGCACGAAGCCTTCACGACCTCGTTGCTCGTGCCGCGGCATCCGCGCACGGCGGTCGGTCAGCTTGCCGACGGACGCATCCTCCTCGTCGCCGTCGACGGTCGCCAGTCCGGGTACTCCGTCGGCATGACGATGTTCGAGCTGGCGCAGGCGCTCGTCCGTCTGGGCGCCGTCCGCGGCATGGGATTCGACGGAGGAGGCTCCACCACGCTCGCCTTCGAGGGCGCCGTGCTCAACCATCCGTCGAACGCGACCGAGCGTCCGGTCTCGACGGCTTTGATGCTCCAGTACTACGGGGTGTACGCGCCCCCGCCGCTTGTCCCAGTCGTGTCCCCCAACGGAGACGGGGTGGCCGAGGAGCAGGAGCTCGCTTTCAAGGTCGTCCGCCCGTCGAACGTCACGACGACCTTGACCGCCCCGGACGGCGCCGTCGCGTTCACCGAGACTGCGGCGCGCGTCCCGGGACCGTACGGGGTCGCGTTTCCGCCTGCGCCTGCGCCACCCGCCGACCCATCCTTGCCACCTCCACCTCCACCGGCGCCGGCGCCGCTTCCGCCGACCGAGGGCCGCTGGACGCTCAGCGTGCGCTCCATCGACGACCAGGGTCTCACCTCGTCGGTGGTTCGTCGCTTCGCGGTGAACTCCACGCTCGGGTTCGCGAAGCTGGAACCCACGCGCCTGGCCCTGCCCCCGCGAGGCGCCAATGCGACCTTCCGCTGGACGCAGACCCGGGCCGCGCGCGTCAAGGTCACCGTGGAGACGATCGATGGCGTCCTCATCCGCGTCGCCGCTCTCCGTCGCTTCGAGCCCGGCTCGCAAGCGGTCGTCTGGAACGGCCGGCAGGCCAACGGGAAGCTCGCTGCCGGCGGTCGCTACCTCGTTCGCGTCACCGCGGAGAACGAGCTCGGTAGCGTCACCCTCGAGCAGCCGCTCACGGTGCGTCGAGTCCGGTAACCGCAGGTCGCGTCCGTAGACTCGCCCAATGCTCGTCGCCTCCGTCCTGAGCGAGATCACGGAGGCGATCACCTCCACGATCGGCGACTACGGCCTGTACGCCGTGTTCCTCCTGATGCTCATCGATGCCGTGCTGCCCGCTGCGAGCGAGGTGGTCATGGTCTACGGCGGCGCGGTTGCCGCCGGCGCCTTCACTGGACAGGAGGTCGTCTTCTTCGGGCGCACGATCGACGACGGATTTCCGGCCTACGTCGCGGTCGCGCTCGCGGGAACCATTGGATACACGATCGGCTCCGCTGGCGGGTGGGCGATCGGTCTGTACGGAGGGCGTCCCTATCTCGAACGCCACGGGCGCTGGCTCCACCTGGACAAGAAGCGACTCGACCGGGCGGAGAGGTGGTTCGAGCGCTGGGAGGACTGGGCGGTCTTCCTCGGCCGTCTGACACCCGTCGTGCGCTCGTTCGTCTCCATTCCCGCGGGTGTCATGGAGACCCCGTTCGTCCGCTACATGCTGTTGACGCTCGCGGGGTCGGCGATCTGGTGCTTCGCGTTCGCGGGAGCGGGCTGGGCGGCCGGGGAGAGCTGGGAGGACTTCCATCACGCGTTCCGCTACCTCGAGTACCTGGTCGCGGCGGCCATCGTCGCGGTCGTCGCCTGGCTCGTCTTCCATTTTGTCCGGCGCCGGCGGCGTCGCCTCGCCGAGGAACCGCCGGGCGCCTAGGAACCAAAAGCTCGCATCCTCCGAGCTAAACTCGCCCGCGTGACGCAGCAGATTCCCCTCATCGACGTCAAGGCGCAGTACGCACCGTTGCTTCCGCAGATCAAGCAGGCGATCGACGACGTTCTCGAGAGCGGACAGTTCGTCTTCGGGCCGAACGTCAGCGCGTTCGAGGAGGAGGCGGCGCGCTATCTCGGCGTGCGGGAGACGATCGGCGTCGGAAACGGCACGGACGCGATCGTTCTCGTCTTGAACGCGCTCGAGATCGGCGCTGGCGACGAGGTGATCTGCCCCGCGTTCACGTTCTACGCCACCGCTGAGGCGATCGCGCGTGTCGGCGCTACGCCGGTCTTCGCCGACATCGCTCCTCAGACGCTGAACCTCGACCCCGAGCGGGTCGCAGCCCGGGTCACGAGCCGAACGAAAGCCGTCATGCCGGTGCATCTCTTCGGGAGGCCCGCGCCGCTGGCGGAGCTCGCTGAGCTCGGGCTCCCGTTGATCGAAGACGCCGCGCAGGCCTTCGGCTCGCCCGAGATCGCGGGAGCAGGCATCGCGTCGACCTTCAGCTTCTACCCCACGAAGAACCTCTTCGGGCTCGGGGACGGCGGCCTCGTGTCCGTGAACGACACCGAGCTCGCGGAGCGCATCCGCATGCTGCGCTTCCACGGCTCGAAGGCGAAACGCATCTTCGAGTACATCGGGACGAACTCGAGACTCGACGAGATCCAGGCGGCGGCGCTGCGCATCTTCCTGCGTGAGCTGGACGGATGGACCGCGCTGCGGCGTGAAGCTGCCGAGCGCTACCGGGCCCTCGGCCTCGGCGAGGCGTGCGAGGTTCCCGCCGACGAGCCGGGCCACGTGTACCACCTTTTCGTGTCGCGATCGCCTCAACGTGACGAGATCCGCGCCGCGCTCACGGAGGCCGAGATCGGGAGCGCCGACTACTACTTGCCGCCGCTGCATCTCCAGCCGGCGCTTCGCTATCTCGGATACTCGGAAGGCGACCTGCCCGAGACCGAGCGGGCGGCGAAGGAGAACTTCTCGGTCCCGCTCTGGGCCGGGATCACGGTAGAGCAACAGGAGCGAGTCGTCGGGACCGTGCGCGCGACGCTCGGCGTCCCCGCGTAGAAGCAGATGCGTTCTCCGGTCAACCGGCACAGGCTCTGGCAGGTCGCCGCCGACGCGCTGCTGGTCGTCGCAGCGTGGACGGTCGCGTGGTACGTCCGCTTCGACGGCGACACCGGACCTGTCTACTACCGCCGCTATCTCGATTGGGACGTCTTCGCGCTGATCCTCGCGGTCAAGTTGCCGGTGTTCTTCGCGTTCGGCTTCTACAACCGCTGGTGGCGGTACGTCTCGACCCAGGACATGTGGGGGGTCGTGCGCGGTGTCGCTGTCGCCTCTGTGGCCGCCTTCCTGGTCTTCACCCTGCTCGACTTCCACCCCGCCAGCGTTCCGCGTGGCATCTGGTTCGTCGATCTCCTGGTACTGCTCGCATTCGTCGCCGGTGTGCGCCTGCTCGCACGCACCCTGATCGAGCGTCCTTCAGCCGGCACCCTGGTCGCGCGCGGCAAGGAGGTGGTGATCGTCGGGGCCGGCGACGCGTCGCAGCTGATCCTGCGCGAGATGCTGAAGAACCCGGCGCTCGGTTACACGCCGATCGGTCTCGTCGACGACGACCCGCGCAAGAAGAACCTGCGTCTGCACGGAATTCGCGTTCTCGGGACGACCGCCGAGCTTCCGCAACTGCTCCGTGACCGGCGCCCGGACGAGCTTCTGATCGCGATCCCGTCGGCCTCGGGCGAGGTGCGCGAGCGGATCGTCGAGATCGCCCGCAAGGAGAACGTCCCGGTGAACACGCTTCCCGGTCTGCCGGACCTGATCACGGGCGACTTCAACCTGACCGGGCAGATCCGCCCGGTGGAGGTCGAGGACCTCCTCGGCCGCGAGCCGGTCGAGGTGGACATCAATTCGATCGCGGACTACCTCATGGGCGAGGTCGTGCTCGTCACGGGCGCGGGCGGCTCGATCGGGTCGGAGCTCTGCCGCCAGATCGCCCGCATCGGACCGACTCGCCTCGTGCTACTAGACAACTCCGAGGCTGGCCTGTTCGAGATCGAGCGCGAGCTGGTCGACGAGCGTGGCTTCCGTGCGACTGCCGCGGTTCTCGCGGACGCGGGCAATCAGACGAAGATCCGGCAGGTGTTCGAGAAGTACCGACCTGCTGTCGTTTTCCACGCCGCCGCGTACAAGCATGTGGCGCTCGTCGAGGCGAACCCGGTCGAGGCCGTCCGCAACAACACGCTGATGACCCGGACCGTGGCCGACGTCGCCGTCGAGCTCGGGGCGAAGCGCTTCGTTCTCGTGTCAACGGACAAGGCGGTGAATCCGAGAGGTGTCATGGGCCAGACGAAGGCGCTCTGCGAGTGGATCGTCGAGGGCTGGGGGCACCGGGAGGACACGTCCACGCGCTTCTGCGGCGTTCGCTTCGGCAACGTGCTCGGCTCGTCGGGCAGCCTCATCCCGATCTTCCGCAAACAGATCGCCCGCGGCGGCCCGGTCACGGTCACGCACCCCGAGATGACCCGCTACTTCATGACGATTCCCGAGGCGGTTCAGCTCGTCATCCAGGCTGGGGCGATCGGCGGCCGCGGCCAGGTGTACGTGCTGGACATGGGCGAGCCGGTGAAGATCGTCGATCTCGCGGACACGATGATCCGTCTGTCGGGGAAGGAGCCGGGTCGCGACATCGCAGTCGAGCTCGTCGGCGCCCGCCCCGGCGAGAAGCTGCACGAGGAGCTCTGGTCTCAGTCGGAGACTGTCACGCCCTCCAGCCATGAGGCGATCCTGCTCGTCACCCGGCCCCCGATCGACGCCGAGTGGCTCGAGGAAGAGCTCGACGCTCTCCAAGGCCTCGTCGAGGACGGCGAGACGCTCGAGCTCGTCGGACGGCTCAACACGCTCGTCTCGGCGCCCCGTCGCGCGAACCACTCTGAAGACGGAGCCGGCGCCGCAGTTGCGACGCCCGCACCCGAGTCCGTCTAGTTGCTAATCGTCACGAGCCGGGGGCTCGCAGGAGCAGCAGCTGTCCGTTTTCACGCTTCTGCACTGCAGGCAGGTCGTTTCCGCCCGGGATCTCGGTGTCCCAGCCATGGGCCTGGACGTCCACGAGGAACGCGCCGGGTCCGAAGACGGCCGAGGCGTCCACGATGCCGCTCGACTCCCAGCTGCCCTTTACCGTCGTCGGGCTTCTCGGTACGGCCTGGTTGACCTCGGCCACGACCGTGAGCTGATCGGTAGCGAGGTCGTATCTCCAGATCCGCGCGTTCGTCGCGTTCGGGAACGCTGGATATCCCAGCGGCGGGCTCGAGGAGTTGTGCGCCCCCGTGTCCTCTTGGATGTAGAGCGCGTCGCTCGTCGTCTCCACATTGTCCGGCTGGTGAACGACGTTCGGATTCGCGTAGCCGCCCGCATCGAAGTTCGCGCGCGCGAGGATGTCCAGCGTGGCGCCTTGGAGCGGATTCGCTCCGAGCTTTAGCTCATAGATGCGTCCGTTCGGAAATGCGCCGTTCGTGCCGGACGATCCTCGCCTCAGCCGCCCCGTCACCGCGTCCGGAATTGCGCGCGGCTCACCGGTGTCGGCCATGTACACGGTTCTCAGATTCGTCCGGTTGTAGGCGATGTCCTCCACGCGGATGAACTGGAACACGTTGTTCAGGTTGCTCCAGTGCTCGAGCACCCATTGCGGCCCGTTCGGGATCGCGGAGCTCGGAGGCGCCGGATACCCGAAGTCGGCCGAGGTGACCTCTCGTCCGTTGAGCTTCCCTGTCGCGATCGCGCGTGGCACCTCGATGAAATGTCCCGCGACCGGCGGCATCGCCTCAGTGACGTCGCCGTAGTCGTTGATCGTCGCCGTGTCGGAGACGAAGGCATAGAGCGCCCCAGCGTCGTTCCAGACGTCGGCGCCGCTAGCGGCCTTGTACAGGTACAGCTGCGATGCGGGCGCGTCGAAGGTGTCGTCACCCGAGAGCACCACCGGGTAGCCGTAGCCGGGAATGCCGACCGCATTCTCGTGGTTGTGCCGACCCATCCCGTAGATCGATCTGTACGCGCCGCTCTTCGGGTCGAGGGCGACGACCACGCCGGCCTGCTCAGCGCCGGGCTCGGTCAGAAGCACTCCGGGCGGCGAAGGCCCGTGCCAGGAGTCCTCCTGACGAAGGACGATGTCGCGCGCCTCCTCGTTCGTGAGCAAGAGCTCCCGCTCGAAGCCATGCTCAGCGCCGACGAGGAAGTTCGAGCAGAAACGCTGATACCCCGCGCTCTGCGGGATCACATACTCGCCTTTGAGCACACCCGCACTCTTCTGGTTCAAGCGCAGCTTGCTCACCGTCGAGTTCAGGTGATCCTGGCGGTTGGCCGGGAACGGCACCTTCGAGAGCTCGTGGTTGACGAAAATGTCGGCCGTGCCCTTGCCGTTGATCCTCTCCACGGCGATCCCGTCCGGGATCGCTTCGAAGGTGTAGCCGCTGCCGAGCGTGTCCCCGACGGAGATGATCGCCTCCGTGGTCCAGCCGTTCCTGCCGTCGAGCATCGCCGCAGCGTCGGTCTTGAATCCACCGTTGCCGCCCGCGAAGGCCGCGGCTGTCGTCACGCCGACCGTGCCGAGCACCGCCAGCAGCAGGCCAAGTGTCTGTCGTCTCACGTTTCTCCCCTCCCTAGAGCTGACCGGGAAAACCTTAACCAGTTCGAGACAGTCCGCGCGCTAGTCCTCGAACGCCGAGAGCAAGAGATCGAGAAGCAGCCCCGGGTCACGACCGATGGGCTGGCCTCGGCCGTCTCGCTTGCGGAGCGGCAGCGCCTCCGCCGAGCCGAGGACTCCGAGCCTCCCGCCCTGGATGAGCATCTCGTCTACCGCGCCGAGTCGACCCGCAAACGTCGTGTAGACGGGGACGCCCAGCGCGACCGCCTCCCGGTTCATCGTCCCTCCGGCGGAGACCACCAGGTCGGAGAACGCGACGAGGCTCTGGGCATCGACGGCCTGTTCGGGAAGGACAAGAGAAGGAAGATCGTGCTCCGCGATCGCTGCCCGCTGCTCGGCTGTGCGAGGGAGAACGACAGCGTGCACCGCCGGATCCGAGCCCAGCCGGCGGAGCACGTCCCCGAAGAGCGGATTCGAGTGGCGATGGTAGAGCGAGACCTCAGGTGGTGTGCGGACGACGACGAGCACGCGTTCCGTGTCGAGCCCGAGCTGGTCGAGGACGGACGAGTCGGGCTCGAAACCCGCCAGGTAGTACTCCTCCTCGAGACCCGGAAACCGGCGCACTTTGCGCTCGCGTGCTCCGAGCGGATCGAGCCTTTCCTGCGGGATCGCCTCCGGCACCACGACGCGACTTGCCGCGCGACATCCGAGCCCGTGCTGCACGCGCGCGAACTCGTAGTCGAAGGCGTACGCGGACGGGATCGAGAGCGAGCGCGCGGCGAGGGGGAGCTCATGCGACGCGTGAGAGAGCGCGATGTCAAAGCCCCTTCCCCTTGCGAAGCGACGAAGCGCTGGGAGCCGAGCCGCCATCGCCCGAGCCTTTCCCCAGGCGCTTGCGCCGCCGTGCCGCGGCCCGACGACCTCGTGCTGGATGCCGTGCAGCCGGAGAAGCTCGATGGTCTGCGCGTAATCGCGGGTGGTCACGTCCACCGTGTGCCCGCGCGCCTCCAGCAGAGCGATCAAAGGGCGAAAGAACGGCACCTGGGGGGAGTTGGAGACGTCGATCCAGACGCGCACCGCCAGACCCTAGACACTCCACAGGCAAGCCTCTTCCGATCTAGGAGTACCGCGTCATCATGTCGGTGTGACGTCGCGCCGTGTGATTTTCACAGTCGCGGTGATTGTGGTCGCCGTCGTGCTTGCCATCGGAGGCATCCTTTGGGGGTGGAACAGGGAGCCGAGCGCGACAAGCGAGGTCCGCGCCTACTTCGCAGCGAAGGATCGTGCTCACTTAGTCGATGTCGGCGGGGGTGCGCGTTCTCCAGAGACCCAAAACCCCTGACTAGTACCCGGAGACTTCCGTATTTCTCTGTGAGATCCAGAGCGACGTCGGATCCGCTTGAGTTTCGGCCGCGTGATCCCGCAGGGTCATTCGTTCTTCTGCTTCCGTGTGCCCCGCTCCGTCGCGTGGCCGAACAGGTCTGACTTCGCTGCCAGTCCGTACGGTCAAGCCGCTCGTCCGCCTGAAAGCTGCTTCTCTCAGCGATAAGCTTTCCTCATTTGTTTGCTTGCCATCCATCAGTGCTGGTGGACTCGTTCGGATTCGCGAACGAGATAGCCCCGTTTCACTCATGGACACGCGTCAGCTAGCCGCATTCTGCTCGGTCGTCGAGCGACGGAGCTTTTCCCAGGCCGCGGAGCGTCTCGGCGTCACGCAGCCGGCGGTTTCGCTACAGATTCGCGCGCTCGAGAAGCGCGTCGGCACGCGGCTCCTCGATCGCTCCGGGCGGCGGGTGGAGCCGACGGAGGCCGGCTGGCGTCTGTATCGCGGAGCGCAGCGCATGCTAGCGCTCGAGGATCAGCTCATCTCGGAGCTCGCGGCCACGGCCGAGGGAGAGATAGCAGGCGACCTCGTTCTCGGCGCCTCCACCGGGCCTGCCGCGATCGTCGTGCCTGTGCTGCTCGGGGAGTTCCAGCGCGAGCATCCTGACGTACGGGTGTTCCTCACGGTCTCGGACACTCACACGGTCATCGAGCGGGTCGCCGACCGCGAGCTCGAGCTGGGAATCGTCGGCGCCTCGCGGCGACACCGAGGCGTTCGCTTCGAGCCGTTCTTCTCCGACCAAGTGATCCTCGCCTGCCCGCCCGGGCACCGCTTCGCCGGGCGCACCGTGACCCTCGACGAGCTGCGCGAGGAGACGCTGATCCTGATGCAGGAGGGCGCCGGCGTGAGGCAGATCGTCGAGGACGCTCTCCGTCGCCTCGGAGTCCGCCTACGCGACCTCGACGTCAGGCTCGAGCTCGGACTCCAGGAGTCGGTGCGCCGCGCCGTCGAGGCGGGGTTCGGGGTCACGTTCATCTCTCGAACAGCCGTCGAGTCCGAGCTGGCTGACGGGCGCCTCGCCGAGGCACGAGTCGAGGGACTCGATGCGACCCGAGTAATCTCGCTTGCTACTGCCGCCGGGAGGACGCGCACGCGTGTCGCGGAGGAGTTCGTGGAGTTTGCCCAAGCGCGCGTCTCGTGAGGCTCGCGGGTTGACTCACGACTCCTGCCGACGGACGATGCAGCAATGCTCGTCGAGTATGCAAGCCTGGTCGCGGCGATGGCAGTGCTCACCGCCTCGCTCACGGGCGCTTTCGGCCAGAAGCTGTCGGTGCTCCCGACGTCGAGCGGAGCCGCTATCTCCACCCTGAACGCCGCGGCCGGCGCGCAGAAGGTGCCGAAAGGAGGGGCGCGGACGGCCTACAAGACCGCCCCGTGCTCCAAGCCGGTGCTGAACTACCTCTATGCCGTGGGCTGGATCGGGGCAAGAAGAGCCAGCTCTCCTGCCTCTTCGCCCGCACGCAGCCGACGGAGACCGAGCAAGAGGCGCTCACCGAGATCAAGAAGAGCACGAGGCTCGTGAAGCAGCTTCGCCGCGTCCACGTCGGCCAGAGGCTGGCAGCCTCCGTCGTCGTGAAAGGGATCGCGTCCGCCTGTAGCTGAGCTGGGTTACGCGGCTTCGGGCGCCGGCTGTCGCCGGCCGCCCATCACCCGGCGCAGGCTGACGACGCCGAGCACGTTCGACCCGTCGACCACGGGCAGGTGGCGGAAACCGTTGTCGAGCATCACCCGGGCCGCGTCGTCGAGCGTCATGTCGGCTGTCGCGGTCATCGGATCGCCGGTCATCCATAGGCGCACGCGGGCGTCACTCGTGTGCACGCGCGCGGCCATGGCTCGGAGCATGTCGCGCTCGGTGAGGATGCCGATCATGCGCCCGAAGTCCTTGACGACGACGGCGCCGGTGTTCTGACTCGTCATTCGCTCCGCGACCTCGCCGAGCGTGTCCTCGGGGGCGACGGTGATGAAGTTCGGCGTGACGATGTCAGCCAGGGTGCCCATGCGATCGCGCGAGTCTACAGCCCTTACCGCCTGCTCTCAGTTGAATAACTCTCAGTAATGACACGTATAAGGAAATCGGTTAGCATGCAGCGTTGTGCGCCGCCGCGATCCCTTCGACGTGCTTGTGATCGGCAGCGGCGCCTCCGGTCTGGCGGCCGCGGTCTCGGCGGAGCGAGCGGGGGCGCGTGTCGCCCTTGCGACCAAGACCACCCTGCAAGCGTGCAACTCCGCGAAGGCTCAAGGTGGGATCCAGGCTGCGTTCGGGGAGGACGACTCGCCCGAGATCCATGCCGACGACGTCATGCGAAGCTCGCACGGGACGGCCGATCCGCGGCTCGTCCGAGTGCTGACAAGTGAGGCGCCGTCGGCGATCCACTGGCTCGAAGAGCTCGGCGTCGAGTTCACGCGGTCGAACGGCGGCTATCGCCTGGCCCGCTGCGGCGGGGCGACGCGGCATCGTCTCCTGCAGGTTGGCGATCGCACCGGACACGCGATCACGAAGGCGCTGCGCGACGCGTATCAGGCCGGGGCGGGAACCGAGCTGCCCCAGCACGCGCTCGTTCGTCTGCGCGCCGGAGAGAACGGCTGGACCGCCACTTTCGAGACAAAGGATGTTGGAGCGGTCGACATCGACGCGACCTCGATCGTTCTGGCCGCGGGCGGGCGCTGCTACCTAGAGGCGGAGACGCGCGGCGAGCTTTCCACGAACCATCCGAACGCGACGGGCGAGGTGACGCGGATCGCGCTCGACGCGGGCGCGGAAGCGCGGGATCTCGACGCGCTGCAGTACCACCCGAACGGAGGCGCGTGGCCGAGCACGATGCAGGGCTACTCGATCCCCGAGACGACCCGAGCGTATGGCGCCGTGCTGCTGAACGCCGACGGCGAGGAGTTCACGGACTCGCTCGGCGCGCGCGACGCGGTCTCGCAGGCGATCGTCGACGAGGTGGACAAGGGGAAGGGCGTCCTGACCCCGGACGGCCGCCCCGCGGTCTGGCTCGACACGACGCGAGTTTCCGAGGAAGACGCCGACATCTCGCTGCCGTACATGCTCCGGCGCTATCGCGGAGCCGGCATCGACCCGCTCGCAGAGAAGATCTTCACCTACCCCGTTCTCCATTACCAGAACGGCGGGCTCGTGATCGACGAGCATGCCGAGACGACGCTCGAGGGCGTCTTCGCCTGCGGCGAGATCGCGGGCGGGACGCATGGGAGGAACCGCATGATGGGAAATTCGCTTCTCGAGTGCACCGTCTTCGGGCGGCGCGCGGGGAAGGCCGCGGCCAAGAGGGCGCACGCATGAGCACAGCGACTACGACCGACCTCGACGGCGCAGTCGGCGATGCGGCAGCGCGCCTGTACGTCTGGGCGCTGAAGGACATCCCCCAGGATCTGCGCGACGCTCTCGCCGCAGCCGCCGGCACGGAGACCTCGATCACCGGTCAGCGCGTCCTGCAGACGATCCTGCGCAACGTGAACGTGGCCGAGGAGGAGAAGAACCTCGTCTGCCAGGACACGGGGATCGCGGTCTACTACTGCCGCGTCGGGGAGCACTTCCCGCTGCACCCGGCCCGGATCTACGCGGGGCTGAAAGAGGGCACCGAGCGCGCGACGATCGAGCATCCGCTGCGGTCGAACACGGTCCACACGCTGACCCGCGAGAACACCGGACAGAACGTCGGCTATCGCGTCCCCATCGTCCATTGGGACTTCATCCCCGACTGGGACGGCCTGGACGTGAAGTGCGTGCCCAAGGGCTCCGGCTCCGAGAACATGAGCTTTCTCAAGATGTGCGTCCCTGCGGACGGAGTTCGCGGGATCAAGGAGTTCGTTCTCGACTCGATCGTGGGCGCAGGCGGGAAGCCGTGTCCACCTGGGATCGTCGGCGTCGGGATCGGCGGCTCAGCCGATTACGCGATGCATCTGGCGAAGGAGGCCATCGCCCGGCCGGTCGGGACTCGGAACGAGGATCCTCTCGTCGCAGAGCTCGAGGACGATCTGTACGGACTCCTAAACGAGACCGGTATCGGCCCTATGGGGCTCGGCGGCGACGTGACCGTGCTGTCGGTTCACGTCGAGCACGCGGACACGCACATGACCCTGAACCCAGTGGCCGTGAACTACCAGTGCTGGGCCGCGCGTCGCGCGTCGGCGCACATCGCCGCCGACGGCACGATCGAGTACGAGCGAGACGCGTGATGGCGCTTTTCACCCGTTTTGCAGCGATCTTTACACTGCCTGGCACTGAACGCGTGCCAACTTCGTGCCAAGGAGTCCACAGCTGATGGCGACGCACGAGGTCACGTTTCCCATCACCGATCCCGCTGAGATTCTCAAGCTCCGGGCCGGCGACGAGGTCGTCGTCCAGGGGCACATCATCGGGATTCGCGACCGGACGCAGATGCGGATCTTCGACGAAGGCGTCGAGCCGCCGATGGATCTCTCCGGCGCGTTCCTCCTCCACACCGCGCCAGGCGTGCGCAAGCTCGGCCCCGGCCGCTACGAGAAGATCTGCATCGGGACGACGACGAGCGCCCGCATGGTGCGCTTCACCGAGCCGCTCGGCGCGCAGTACGGAGTGCGCGCGATCTGCGGCAAGGGCGGGTTCCCTGACGAGGCGATCGAGCCGATGCAGTGCCTGGGGATGGTCTACTTCGCCATCGTCGGCGGGGCCGCGGCGCTCGAGACGACCCAGATCGAGGAGATCGAGGAGGTCGCGTGGGAGGAGCTCATGCCCGAGTGCCTCTGGAAGTTCCGGGTGAAGGACTTTGGCCCGCTCACCGTCGGCATCGACGCCCACGGTGGCTCCCTCTACCGCGACGTGCAGGAGCGCGCCCGCAAGAAGCTGGAGGACATCTATGCACGACTATGACGGCAACTCGTTCCTCGAAATCCCGGCGCGCGAGGGTAAGCCGCGCGAGCGCGGGCTCACGCATGTCATGGACAAGGGCCTGAATCTGCGCGAGATCGAGGGACTCTTCGACACCGCGGGCGAGTACGTCGACATCGTCAAGCTCGGGTGGGGAACGAGCTACGTCACCAACAACTTGGAAAAGAAGATCGCGCTCTACCGCTCGTTCTCCACTCCGGTCGTCTGCGGCGGAACGCTCTTCGAGGCGGTGTACGGCAAGGACAAGATGGACGACTTCAAGCGCTGGCTCGAGCACTATCGCTTCTCGCACGTCGAGATCTCCGACGGGACGCTCGACATCCCCCGCGAGCAGAAGCTCGAGCTCATCGCCGACTTCGCGCGTGACTTCGTCGTCCTCTCCGAGGTCGGCTCCAAGGACTCGGAGGTGAACATCGCTCCGTATCTGTGGGTGCAGTGGATGCGCGAGGAGCTCGATGCGGGCGCTTGGAAGGTTATCGCCGAGGGTCGCGAGGCGGGCACCGCAGGCATCTACCGCCCGACCGGCGAGCTCCGGACCGGTCTCGTGGACGAGATCGAGCACTCGATCAGCTTCCACGACCTGATCTGGGAGACCCCCACCAAGAGCTCGCAGGCGTGGTTCGTGCGGCACTTCGGCCCCGAGGTGAACCTCGGGAACATCCCGCCCGACGAGGTCATCGCGCTCGAGACGCTCCGGCTCGGGCTCCGCGCAGACACGCTGAGGGAGGTGCTGCTTGGCGATTCAGCCGCTGCCGAGCCCGCCCCGGCTCCCTGACGTCGACTTCGAGGCCATGACCGCCGAGGAGGTGCTCGCCTGGGCGCATCGATTCTTCTGGCCGCGCGTCTGCCTCACCTGCTCCTGGCAGAAGCAGTCCTCCGTGCTCGTGCACATGGTCGCGGAGCTGGGGCTGCGCATGGACACGGTCGAACTCGACACGCACCTCTTCTTCCGCGAGTCCTACGAGACGCGCGACCAGCTCGTCGAGCGCTACCAGCTGAAGCTGATCCAACCAGAGATCCCCACGATCGCCGAGCAGCACCGTGCCGATGGCCCGAACCTGTGGGAGCGCGACCCCGACCGCTGTTGTCACATCCGTAAGGTGGAGCCGCTCGTGAACGCGCTCGCGCCGTACGACGCGTGGATCTCCGGGATCCGGCGCGACCAATCGCCGAGCCGCGCCGAGACCCCGAAGGTTCAATGGTCAGAGCGCTACGGCGTCTTCAAGATCCACCCGCTCGCCGACTGGGACGAGCAGCGGATCTGGTCCTACGTCAACGAGAACGACATCCCCTACAACCCGCTGCACGACGCGGGGTACCGTTCGATCGGCTGCATTCCCTGCACGCGGCCGACGCGGCCGGACGAGGAGGAGCGCGCAGGCCGCTGGGCCGGTTCCGACAAGCTGGAGTGCGGCATCCACGAAAACGAGAGACTGGAAAGGACGGCATGAGCAACATTCGCCTTCGGCTCACGTTCGCGGGGGAAAGCATGTTTCCCCACGTTTTTCCGCGACCGGAGTTCGCGCGGGCGACCTCCGTTCTTGCGAGAGGTACGCGTGCCCCCGTCCTCTTGAAGGCGGGGGGAACCTCCCGGTTCCCCACGTCCCTCCACACTCATGAGCAAGGGGCGCGTTCATGAGCCAGCACATCTACGCGCACGAGCCTCCCGAGTCGGCCACCGATCGCGGCGGTGGGTTCACCCTCTGGTTCACAGGCCTCTCGGGCTCCGGAAAGACGACGATTGCGCATCACGTCGGCCCGGAGATGGACCGCCGCGGGCTGGTCGTGGAGTACCTCGACGGAGACACCGTCCGAACGCACCTCTCGAAGGGCCTCTGCTTCTCCAAGGAGGATCGCGACGCTCACGTCGAGCGCCTCGGCTGGGTCGCGTCGCGGATCACACGGCATGGGGGGGCCGTGATCGTGGCGGCGATCTCTCCGTACGAGCGGGCGCGGCTGAACGCCCGCGCGCTCGTCGAGGAGCATGGGCCGTTTGTCGAGATCCACGTGAAGACGTCGCTCGACGAGTGCGCCCGCCGCGACGTGAACGGGCTTTATGCGAAGGCGTTCGCCGGCGAGATCAAGGGTTTCACCGGGGTCGACGACCCGTACGAGGCGCCTGCGTCTCCGGAGGTCGTCGTCGCCACCGAGGGGATCGAGCCGGAGGAATCCGCTGCCGTCGTGATCGCGAAGCTCGAAGAGCTGGGGCTCGTTCCCGCCAAGGTAACCGCGTGACCGTCGCCGCGAGCGATCGGCTGATTCGTCCGCACGGCGGCTCGCTCGTCGAGCGGACGGGCGATCGCCCGGATGATCTCGACGGGCTCGAGCGGATCACACTCACTTCGCGGGAGCTCTCGGACCTGGACATGATTGCTTCAGGCGCGCTCTCGCCGCTCGAAGGGTTCATGGG
>JBPCMD010000012.1:0-21083 GCA_051002595.1 Gaiellaceae bacterium | reverse complement strand
CCTGCTTGCCTGGTGGGTGCTCTCGCCGTCGTTCTACGACGACGGCTGGGTGCTGACGAGACAGCGCATGTTCTCCGCCTCTGGAGGATTCTCGAACTACTACGACACCTTTGGGGCGAACTCTCCGCTCGGTTACTGGCTGGAGTGGGTGCAGCACTGGCTGGCGCAGAGCACGAGCCACCTGCTCGTTCTGCGGATTCCCGCGCTGCTCAGCCTCGTTGGGATCTGGCTCCTCTGCCGCTGCCTCCTCGCCCGCGTCGCGCACGACTCGAGCTCCAGCAGATCCGCAGGGATTTGGGTTCTCGCGGCCGCGTTTCTGGTCGGCGCCCTGGCCTGGGGGATGACGCTTCGCCCGAGCCGGTGACAGCCCTGCTGACGGTGGGAGTGCTCGCCTGCTGCGTGCGCTTCCTCGAGCGGGGGACCGGCGCGCCGCTCGCAGGCGCCGCGCTCCTCGCCCCCCTCGCCATCACCGGGCATCACGCGGGCGTCGTCGCCTTCGCGCCGCTGCTCGTCATCTCGCCCAGTGTGCTCCGCTGGGCGCGCGGTCACTTCGCGGACGCTTTGGCGCTTCTCGTCGCAACGCTTGCGCTCGTGGTCGTGCTCGCGTTCGTGGGCGCCGACCTGCAGCAGCGTCGAGCCGACGCGGAGACGTATCGGGCGTTCACGAGCACGGCGACGACCTGGCGCGACGAGGTCCTTCGCTACGCGCGACTCTCCGAGTTCCCGAATGCGACGCCGCTTCGCCGCGGGTCGGTCGTCCTGATCGCGCTTGCCGTCCTCGCGTTTCTCCTGCGACTGCGATCCAGTCCGCGGATGCTGCTCGATCTGCCGGCCGCGGCGCTCGGACTGTCGCTGGTCTTGCTGATCGCGACGCCGAGCAAGTGGGCGTGGCACTTCGGAGCGCTGATCGGAGTCATGGCCGTGGCGGTCGCCGCGGAGACGATCAGGCTCCGGGAGGAGGCCGCCCGCTCGAGTGGCTGGCGCCTCCGGCCGTTTCTGGTCCTCGGCGCCCTCGCCCTGACCGGCGCCTGGCTCTGGTCGCCGCGAAGCCCGTGGAGCCGGCTCGATCTTCGGACGCTCGACTGGACGCTCGGCGTCGAGTCCTCGCTCCCGTTCCACGGCCTCGCCCTCGTCCTGCCGTTCGTCGCCCTCGCAGTGGTCGGGCTCGCCGGGCTTGCGCTACACGGGCGCCTCGGGCTCCGTGCGGCGGCCTGGCGAGCCGCCGTCTGGTCGGCCCCGTTGATCGCCGTGCCGGCGATCGCGTTCACCGTCGGCGTGCTCGTCGCGGACAGCGCGAGGACGGGCTCGTGGACACTCACCCGACAGAACATCGCCGCTCTCCGGGGCGAGCCCGACTGCGGGCTCGCCGACGATGTTCTGGTCGGGAGACGGCTCGGCGCCACCGGCATCACCACCCTCGTCGTCCCGGAGCTGGCGAGCTATTTCCCGTGCGCGCGTCAGCCACGTCTCGACGACGGCATCGTGGAAGCGCCGCACATCGTCGTGTCGCCGTTCGCGGGGACGTCCTGGCTCTCGAGCTGGGAGACGAGCCCGTTCGAGGGGCTCCTCGACCTCTATCCGCTCGAGCCTCTCCCGGTAGCCGACCCGGGAGATCGGCCCCAGGAGCTGGCAGTCCTCGAGGTCGACCAGCGGATCCCCGGCTTCCGGCTGCTCCCGCCGGTCGAGACCGAAGGGGAGGGCTGACACCCGCGCTCAAGGACCCGGGTCGAGCTCGACTGTGGGCTCCAACTCGGTAGCCGCCTCAGCAAGCCGTGAACGCGACGCGGCGATCGAGGTGAGATCATCCACGAAGACACGAAGCCGTCCGCAGCCGTCTCGCCCCACCTCGATGTTCGCCAACCCGGCGTCACGTGCACGCTCACGGAGGATCTGCGCGTCGGGATAGGAGCCCGCGTACCCGACCACGAGCCGCACGCCTCGGCCGGGAACCGTCGGCACGACACAGTCGGCCGCGCTGGGAAAGCGTGGGAGACCGCCGGGCAACGTCTGCCCGGAGTAGCCGACGATGGCCGACCCGGGATACCCGAGCGCCGCCACGATCACGATCGCCCAGGCGAGGCGCGAGCGCGACACGAGCCATCTCCACCAGCGTGCAGGCGTATACGAGGGAACGCGCGGAGCTGTCGCCCAGGCGCGTTCCAGGAGCAGCGGCGTCAGCAGCGCGAGGACGAGGATCGGAGTGCCCAGGAGGCGCACGACCGGGTTGTCGGCGTTGTCTGGCGTGAACGACAGCGCCGTGTTCGCCCAGATCGCCCACGTCGCGGCTGCGAGCGCCGCCCCGGCGAACACTGCGGTGAAAGCGGACAGCCGCCATGCCCTCGCCACGACGGCGAGTCCGAGGGCGACCCCGGCCAAGATCGGCACGACGAGCCAGAGCTCTCTGTCGAAGAACGTCGTGACGACGAGCTCGAACGCCGGCCATGCGCGTTCCAGATAGCCGAAGGCGCCGAGATACCCGGAGGTCGGACCATCCGACGGCAGCCCCTTCGCAGTGAACCAGAATCTCCACGGCAGGGTGATCGCGAAGGCGACGACCGCGGCAACAGCCAGTCGTGGCCAAAGCGCGCGCCGCTCCCTGAACGACGCCGCAAAGCCCGCGAGGACGACACACGCGACGAGGAGAAGGCCCTCACGCTTGGTGAGGATCGCGCCGGAGAGGAGCACCGTCGCGGTGGCGAGCTGCCACTCCTGCCGCTCCTCGAGCCAGAGGACAACGAGGAGCGCCGCGATGCCGACGAGATACGCCAGCGGGACGTCCGCGTTCACCGAGACCAGCTGGTAGACGAGGCTCGGCGTCACGAGAACGACGAGAAGCAGTGGAAACAAGATGGCCGGCCGAACCCTGGGCGCAATCAGGCCGACCACCGCCGCGACGAAGCCGACCGCGTAGAACCAGTACTGGAGATGCAGAGTCACGGAGTCGGCCGATCCCATAGCGTGGAACGCGAGACCGTGTAGCACCGGCAAGCCCGGCGGGTATGACGGTGTCCAGGGCGGAAGAGCGAAGAGGAACTCCGTGTCCAGCTCGCCGGAGAAGTAGAGGGCCTTCGCCTTCGGGACCCAGAATGCCCAGCCGTCCCACTCGAGCCCGATGCTCGCCAGCCGACCGGCGCGAAAGAGGGCCTCGAGAAAGACGACTATCGCGGCGACGAAGAGCGCCACGAACAACGAGATGCGCGGCACACGCCATCTGAACGAGGGGAGAGTCGGGCGAGGGTGACCTCGAAGAACGCCGATTCCCCCTCCCGCGAGAAAGATGGCTGCACCGCTAACGGCGGCCGTCGCGAGAGTGACGGGAATGCCCACGACGAGCTCGAGCGTGAGCACGATCATCATCGCCGCGAGGCCCAGGAGGTAGGCGACTCCCGCCAGACGGAGAAGGTCGGTCCACGAGCGCCAGCCGCCAAGACCCCAGAGGAGGCCCGACCCGATTCCGAAGACGAGGATGTTGTAGGCCGCGAGACCTTCGATCGCTCGGAGGGTCACGACCTCACCTTCCCGAACACGAGTCCGTCTCCCTCGCCGGAGAAAACTCGCAGGCGACCGAGAGTCGCTGCGCCACAGCCGAAGCAGAAGACCCAGCGGGCTTCCTCGGACGTGGTCTGGCGTCTGGGTAGAAGGAAGCCGTTCAAGAAGTACTGGGCCCAGTACGAGTAGCCGGTCTCCGCGTACCTTCGCCCCCGCACGACGCGATAGGCGGCGTCCTCGGGCATCCACAGGCGCGCGTCCTCCAAGACCTTTCCACTGCCGGCGACGACAGGTTGGGGATGAGCCCGCTCCCGATAGCCGATCGAGGCGTTTCGGTCTGCTGCGCTGTCGTACACCCCGAGGGTGTCGTCGAGCTTGATCACGCCCGCGAGCGCGGCCGCCCCCACGCAAAGAATGACTCCCGCTCGGACGGCGAACCCTACGAGCCGGGCGGTCTCTAGCGGCGGCACGCTACGTGAGCGGAGATCGCCTTCTGTTGCGGGGTGATCGGCGGCCACGCGGAGAGCTCCGAGGGTAGCTGCCGAAGACGAGGGCGCACCCGATCACATCTCGACGACCCCCACGATCGCCTCGACCACGCGCTCTCCGGCGCGGCCGTCGACCTCACCGACCACCTCGCGGACGGCGCGACGGCGCTCCTCGGCCAGCTCCCCAGGGCTTGCGAGACCGCGCTCGATGCCCGCCACCACCTGCTCGAGGCTCTCTGCCGTGTGGAAGGCCCCGGATGCGGCGAGGTCCCGATAGTGCTCGCCGATCACGTTCTTCGCGGCCCACGACTCCCCAGGCGGCGCGCCTTCATCGTAGAGGACACACACGGCCGGGCGGGCGTTGACGAGCGCATCGAGCAGGATCGTCCCTGCGTTACAGACGACGACGTCGCCGTGCTGGAGGAGGATCGCGAGCTCTTCGAGGTCGGTGTAGCTCGGCTCCTGCACGAAGACGCCTTCTCGCCCGAGAGCGGCGCCGAACCGCTCACGCCACTCTTTGTCGCGCGGGTGCGGCCGGAAGAGGAGCTGAAAGCGATCACGCGCGGCCTCTTCCCACCAGGAGAGAAGGCGCTCGACGAAGCGCCCCTCGTACGGCGTGTTGGTGGGCGTATTGCCCATGACGAGCACGAGCGGGAGCCTCGGGTCGAGGCCGTAGCTGCGCACGAGCTCCTCGTAGGCGACGCGTGGTCGGGAGCGCTGGAAGATGTCGGTCTGCGGCCAGCCGGTCACGCAGACACGCTCCGGGCTGATGCCGTGGTAGCGGCGCAGGTCGTCCTCCATGACCCGGTTCTGGACGATGTAGTGGTCGCAGTAGGGCGAGATGACTCCTTTTCCGACCGTGTGATCCCAGCTGGCCACGTGGGCGACCACCGGCAGGCCGAGTCGCCGGGCGGCGGTGAGAAACGGGACGGCGTTTCTCGGCTGGACGTTGGAGACGACCAGCGCCGAGCACTCGCGTTGCATCATCTCGAGGAGCCGGTGTGGCACGTGGCGACGGGAGCTGAAGTGCCAACGCTGCATCGCCCGCTCGAGGAAGCGCCAGCGCGGAAGCGGGCCGCCCCGGTCGGAATCGAGCATCCAGTTCGGGTGGCCGGGCTGCATCCGCTCGAGATGGAAGCGGTGCCGGTGGTTGAGCCGGATGGCGAGCGGGTGGTAGCCGATCCGGCGGTCGAGCCAGGCATCGAGCCTGCTCACAACAGGATTACCGGCGGCGGCCGTGAGCTCGTCGCCGAAGAGCACCGGAATGTCTCCGAGTCGCGCACTCCACTCGGCCGCCTCGTCTCGGGACACCAGGAAGATCGCGGAGAGTCTGTCGCCAATCCGGTCGCGGAGCCTGTCCACGATCCCAGAGTCGAAGAACATGCGGATCGAGAGTTGGTCGGGAAGAACGAGCCACACCCGCTTCATGAGCGGGTGTGGCGAACGCCGAGCTCAGCGGCGATGCGCCCGGCGAGCGAGGCGCCGTCGAGCTGGTGGAAGCGAAGCACCTCCTCGGGCGTCCCGCACGCCGGCCAGCCCTCCACCCCGTAGACCGTGACCTCGCGGCCGGCGAGCGCGCGCCGAAGCGTGTCTCCGAGGGCGCCAACGGGAGCGTGATCCTCGAGAACGAGCACGTGCTGGAAGTGGGCGATCTCCACGGCCAGCCACTCCGGGTCGACGC
Organism: Gaiellaceae bacterium; assembly: GCA_051002595.1. Classification (GTDB taxonomy): domain Bacteria; phylum Actinomycetota; class Thermoleophilia; order Gaiellales; family Gaiellaceae; genus GMQP-bins7. The sequence continues at coordinate 15,425 of JBPCMD010000012.1, read as the reverse complement.
GGTTGAGCCATGGCATGTTCACGACGCGCAGGCCGATCCCGTCGCGGGACAGCTGCTCGGCTGCGACGAGCGCCTCGTGCAGTAGCACCGGACCGTAGGCGAGCAGGACCGCGTCCTCTCCCTCGCGCAACACGGCTCCCCAACCGACAGCCGGCTCGTATCCGGCGGGCAGCTCGACTCGCCGCGGCGAGGGCCCGATGGCGAGCCGGAAGCCGACGTTGCCCTCCGCCTCCTCGATCGCCCAGCGGAGAAGCGCGCTCGTCTCGTCTGCGCTCCCCGGCTGCACGATCGTCATGTTCGGCAGCGCGCCAAGGAGCGAGACGTCGCGCAGGCTCTGGTGCGATTTCCCCGGGCCGGCCGGGATCAGGCCGGCGTAGTGGAGCGCGTAGACGACCTTCGACCCCTCGCTCGCCTGGTTGTAGATCTGCTCGTTCGCGCGCGAGGCGAGGAAGGAGGCGAAGGAGTTGACGATCGGGAGAAAGCCGTGCCTCGCGAGCCCGGCAGCCGTCGAGACCATGTCCTGCTCGGCGATCCCGCACTCGATGAACCGGTCCGGGAAGGCGAGCTCGAAGGAACGGATGCGGCAGTCGGAGGCGAGGTCTGCATCGAGCACGACGATGCGGTCGTTCGTCTCGGCGAGTTCGACGAGCGCATCTCCGTAGGCCTCGACCACGTATTCGTCGGTTCGAGCTCCTGCTCCGCTCTCGGGCTCGCCCTCGACGGAGTAGCGACCGCCGTCCTGCGGCTCCGACACGGGAATGAGCTCGAGTGAGCCCAGGTCGCGCTCGGCGAGTTTCTCCCCGATCCGCAACGCGAGCTCGTCCCGAGCGCGCTCGAAGTCATCGTCGCTAGGCGCGCCCGCGTGCCAGCGGTAGGTCCCGCCGCCCTCGGCGAGCGCAGCCGAGCGCTCCATGAAGGAGACGCCCTTGCCTTTGATCGTCCGCGCGATGAGCGCGTTCGGGCGATCATCCACCTCGCGGAACGCCGCGAAGGCCTCGCGTAGCTCGGCGTGGTCGTGGCCGTCGCAGGTGCGGACGTCCCAGCCGAACGCGCGGAGCTTCTCCTCGAGATCGCCGAGCGCGACGATCTCCTCCGTCGGCTTGTCCGACTGGAGCTCGTTGCGGTCGATCACGACCCACAACGTCCCCAGGCGCTCGTGCGCCGCGGCCTGCAGCGCCTCCCAGTTCTGGCCCTCTTGGAGCTCGCCGTCCCCCGTCATCACGATCACTCGCCCGCCGAGCCCGAGACTCCACTTTGCCCAGGCGATGCCGCGCCCCTTGGAGATGCCCATCCCGAGCGAGCCCGAGTTCGCCTCGATCCCCGGGATGCCGACGTCGGGATGCCCGTCGAGGCCGCCGAGCCGGCGCAGGCGCAACAGCTGCTCCTGCGGAATCACTCCCAGTCCGTACAGCGCCGCGTAGAGGCCGGGGACGTCATGTCCCTTCGAGGAGAAGAAGACGTCGCGCTCGGGATGGTCGAAGCCGAGCTCGGCGACGTTCAGCTCCTCGTAGAGGAGGTGGGCAAAGATGTCGAGCGCGCTGAAGCTCGAGCCGAGGTGCCCCGAGCCGGCGCGCTTGATCGCGACGAGCGCGTTGAGCCGGCACATGTCCGCGAGGAGCGCGAGCCGGGCATCGGAGTCGATGTCCACCGCGTCGCGCACGCGGTCGAGGTCCGACCTGGGAATGAGAGCGAGGTCAGGCATGGGCGGCACGAGAGTATTCGCTCGCGCGCGCGTTCTTCCCCAGGAGGCCGACGGCGGCGAGCAGGATGAACGCGGGTGTCACGGGCACCGAGTACTCGGCGACGGCGTACACGGCGAGTGAGGTGGAGAGGAGAATGAGCAGTGCTCCGCCCGCAAGCATCAGCGCGACGGCGAGCCTGCGCGGGCGGCGAACGAGCACCGCCAGCAGCCCGACGACGAGCCAGAGCACGGGTCGTGGGTACCAGCGCGAGGCGCTGTTCAGGCGGTCGATCGCTCCTGGGCGAGCGGCGCGGTCGGGGAAGCTTCCGTTGAGGTCGGCCACGCGGCGGTCGATCTCGGCCGCGCGCGCCGCGTCGGCCGGCCTCGAGAAGACGACCTGGTGCTCGGTCGGCGATGTCCAGACCTCCCGGATCCGCCCGTCCGGCGTCGAGATGTATCCGGACTGGCGCGCGGCCGGGATCGGCTCGCCTTCTCCGGGAACCGGAAGCTGGCGAACGGCGATGGCGACCTGCGTGCTCCGGCTCGCGTCGGCGTCGGGTGCGTGGGCAAAGAGCGGCCAGACGAGCAGGTTCTTGAGATCACGCGCGACCCCGCGCGCGTACGTGCCAGGATGCGCGAGCACCGCCTCCCGCCCGACGCGCGCGAGGCGCCGGTAGTCGTCGTCCCAGCCCCAGACGCGGTCCGACAGACCGGTCAGGTCCTCGTGCATGCGCGCGCTCTCCGACGAGAAGAACTGCTCGAGATCGATCTCGTACGAGCGATAGGGCTCGAACGGCAGAAGATTGCGTGCGACCGCACGCTCGAGCTCACGCGTCGCGGGGCCGTTCTCCGGCTCCACGATGTTGTCGGCGACGAACGCCCGGAACAAAGGAAGCGTGGCGCCGCCCCCGCGGGCCAGGGTGAAGTCGTCGGCGCGGACGGCGTTGTGCGCCGCCCAGGCGAGCAACGGAACGACGGCGGCGAGCACGAACGCGGCCGAGCCTTGAAGCCGCATGCGCCAAGTCGTCCCCACGAGCAGCGGAACGAGCGCGAGCAGGAGCAGCACCTGCGCGACCGGGCGGACGAGAACCAGACCCGATACGCCCGCCCCAAGCGCGACGGCACGAGCGGCGCTGGGCTTCTCGACTGCACGAGCGAGCAACCAGGCGACCAGCGCGAACGCCGCCGCAAACACCGCGTCGCTCGAGAGCTGATGAAAGAGCGTGACGTATCCGGGATAGAGCAGCAGCGCCGCCGCAGTTGCGATCGCTACCGCAGCCCCGAAGCGCCTCGCGACCGCGCACCAGGCGAGGATCGAGAGCGCGTACAGGACCGCGGCACCCAGCTCTGCCACGATCGCGCCCGCCTCGAGCAGCCCACCCACGACGAGCGGCGTCCCGGGCGTCCGCGCCGCGAGCGCGTACGGGTACACGACGTGCTCGTCGAACAGCTGCGCGTAGATGACGAGGTACCGCCCGAGATCGCGTCCCGGTGCCAGTGGAAACGCAACCGACACCAGTGCGTAGCCGGCGAGTCCAGCGCCGACCAGCGCCGTCGCTGCCCGGTGTCCCTCGGCAAAGCGCTCGAGCGCCCGCCACGGTCGAGCGAGCGCATGAGGGCGCCACGGCATCGCGCCAGCCTAGAGCACGCCCACCGGCCGACACCGGAGGCCGGAAGCTGCCCTTGTAACAGACTGTTACAAGGAAGCTCGCCCGCCTCTTCGGCATGCGGCGAAAGGACCCGCCGAGTGCGCGTGCTACGGTCGGCGGCGCTTTTCCCGATGGCCCCCGACCCCGAGATCACCGTCGTCATCCCCTGCCTGAACGAGGAAGAGGCCGTCGGGAACGTCGTCGACCAGGCGCTCGAGGGGATCCGCCGTTCGGGTCGCACGGGAGAGGTCCTGGTCGTGGACAACGGCTCCGTCGATCGCTCGGCCGAGGCCGCCGCCGAGCACGGAGCGCGGGTCATCACCGAGCATCGCCGCGGCTACGGCAGCGCGTATCTGACCGGGCTCGAGCAGGCGCGAGGCAAGTACATCGTGATGGGAGACGCCGACGAGACCTACCCGCTGCAGGAGCTCGGCCCGTTCGTCGACCGTCTCCGGCAGGGCGACGACCTGGTCATGGGCTCCCGCTTCCAGGGGACGATCCACGGCGACGCCATGCCGTTTCTCAACCGGTTCGTCGGGAACCCGATCCTGACCGGGATGCTCAACCTCTTCTTCGGCGTCAAGGTCTCGGACGCCCACTGCGGGATGCGCGCTATCCGCAAGGACGCCGCGGCGAAGCTCGACCTTCACTCGACGGGGATGGAGTTCGCCTCGGAGATGGTCTTCAAGGCGTACCGCCGCGGCCTGGCCGTCAGCGAGATCCCGATCGACTACTTCCCCCGGATCGGGGAGTCGAAGCTCAACCGCTTCTCGGATGCGTGGCGGCACGTTCGCTTCATGCTCCTGTACAGCCCGAGCTGGCTGTACCTCGTCCCGGGAGTCATCCTGCTCGTGCTCGGGCTCGTCGGGATGCTCGTGCTGGCGAGCGGCCCCGCCGACGTCTTCGGCCGGACCTGGCAGATCCACACGATGCTCGGGTTCGTCGCTCTGACGCTGATCGGCGCCCAGGTGATCCAGCTCGGCGTCTTCGCGAGAACTTATGCGCGCGTCCGGATCGGGGAGCACGACCCCTTGCTCGACCGGCTGGGGCGGGGCCTGCGGCTCGAGCACGGCCTGCTCGCCGGGGGAGGACTCGTCCTGCTCGCGATCGCCGGCCTGGCCGCGATCGGCACGGAGTGGGCGGTCGAGGGCTTCGGCGATCTCGGCCGCGCCTACGAGACGGCGCTCCTCGCGACGACGCTCGGGCTCGGCATGCAGGTGATCTTCGGCGCGTTCTTCCTCGCGCTCCTGACGATGCCGTTGCGCAGGCGGTAGGGGCGACGCGCTCGTGAGGGCAGCGGACTCCGGATACGTGGCTCTGAACACACGCCCGCACGGCGGGCACGCCAAGCTTCTCGCGCTCGTCGGCTCCGACAAGCGGGTGCTCGACGTCGGCTGCTCGAGCGGGTATCTGGCTCGGCCGCTGGTCGAGCGCGGCTGCGCCGTCGTCGGAATCGAGCAGGACGAGAGGGCGGCCGAGACTGCGCGCGAGATCTGCTCCCAGGTGCTGGTCGGTGACGTGGAGACGATGGACCTGCCGTTCCCCGAGGGCTCGTTCGACGTCGTCCTGTGCGGCGACCTGATCGAGCACCTGCGCGATCCCGAGCAGCTCCTGGCTCGCGTGCGTCCACTGCTCCGCGAAGGCGGCCGGCTCGTCCTCACCACCCCGAACGTCGCGAACTGGACAATGCGGCTCGGGCTCCTGGCGGGCCGTTGGCGCTACACGGAGCGCGGGATCCTCGACCGAACGCACCTCCACCTCTTCACGTGCAGCACTCTCGTCGAGACGCTCGAGCGTGCGGGCTATCGCATCGTCGAGCTCGACTACACCGTCCCGGTTCCGGGCATCGGAGCGCCGGCGGTGGAGCGGGCGGCCCACGCCATCGGCCGCCTTCGACCTCCGCTCTTCGCATACCAGTTCGTCGTCTCGGCGACACCCGCCCGATGATCTCCGTCGTCATTCCGGTCAAGGACGGAGGCCTCGATCTCGTCCGCTGCCTGCAGGCCGTCGCGCGGCAGCACGTGGACGAGGAGGTCGAGGTCGTGGTCGTGGACTCGGGCTCCAGTGACGGAAGCGCCGAGCGCGCGCTCGAGCTGGGGGCACGCGTTCACGAGATCCTTTCCGAGGAGTTCACGCACGGAGGCGCCCGCAATCTCGGCGCCGATCTCGCTCGCGGCGACATCGTCGTCTTCACCTCCCAGGACGCGTACGCCGTGGACGAGCATTGGCTCGCCACGCTCGTCGCTCCACTCCGCGCTGACGCGGCTGTCGCGGGCGTCTACGGCCGTCAGCTCCCACATCAGGAGGCGATCCCGTCAGAGCGGTACTTCCTCGACTTCCTGTACGGGCCGGAGCCTCGCAGGCAGCGCCTCCGCGACCCCGACCGGCTCAGCTTCGAGACGACGCTCTTCTCGAACGTGAACTCGGCCGTGTCGCGCGCGGTGCTCGAGCGCTACCCGCTCGCGGCGGACGTGATCATGAGCGAGGACCAGGAGTGGTCGAGACGCGTCCTGCTGGCGGGGCTGGAGATCGTCTACGAGCCCCGCGCCGCGGTCCGGCACTCCCACGCCTACACGGTCGTTGGCGCGTTTCGGCGCTTCTTCGACTCGGGCGTGTCGGCCGACCGCGCGTACGTGAGCGAAGCGTCCTCGTCTCGATTAGCGCTTCGCGACGCCGGCTTTCGGTACGCGCTCGGCGAGATCGCCTGGCTCTGGCGCACCGGGCGTCGCCGCTGGCTGCCCTACGCCGCCGTGTACGAGTCCGCCAAGTTCGCCGGCTTGCAGCTGGGATTGCGCCACAAGCGAATCCCGGTTCCGGTCAAGAGACGGCTCTCCGGACTGCCGAGCCACTGGGACGAGGGGGGCTCGGCCGGCCGGTCCCAGAAGTCCTCGAAGCCACGGATCTGCCTCGTCTACGACCATCTCTTCCCGCAGACCGTCGGCGGCGCCGAGCGGTGGATGCGTGATCTCGCGCTCCACGTCGCCGCGACCGGGCATGAGGTGACGTACGTGACGATGCGTCACTGGAACGAGACTGAGCTTCCGAATCTGACCGGCGTGCGCGTGCTCGGGCTCACTCCGGCGGGCCGGGTATATCGACGGGAGCGGCGGACGCTGATGCCTCCGGTCCGCTTCGGGCTGGCAGTGGCGCGCCACCTCTGGCGACACGGGTCGGAGTACGACATCGTCCACATGGCGTCCTTTCCCTACTTCCCGCTGCTGGCGGCGAGCGCGATTGGCAGGGCGCGCAGGTACGAGCTGGTCGTGAACTGGATCGAGGTGTGGACGAGGGAGTACTGGCGCCGATACGCGGGAGTGCTGATCGGGATGTCCGGGTTCTACGTGCAGCAGGCCTGCGTGCTCATGCCGCACACGGCCTTCTGCTTCTCGCGGCTGCATTCCGAGAGGCTCCGAGCCGCCGGGTACTCCGGCACTCCGGTGCTCCTGCCGGGTCTCTATGCGGGGCCGGTCGAGCCGACTCCGGCAAGCGGCGTCGACCCGGCGCTCGTCGTCTACGCCGGCCGCCACGTCCGCGAGAAGCGGGTCGATACGCTCGTTCGCGCCTTCGCGCTTGCCCGAGTCCGCCGGCCCGACCTCCACCTGCGGCTCTACGGCGATGGACCCGAACGACCGCACATCTCGAAGCTCGTCGGCGCTCTCGGGCTGACAGCATCCGTTCGCCTTCTCGGGAGGCGACCGGAGGGGGAGGTCGCAGAGGCGATCGCGCGCGCCGCCTGCCTCGTCACCGCGTCGGAGCGCGAGGGCTACGGTCTGGTTGTGGTCGAGGCGGCCGCGCACGGCACACCGAGCGTGGTGGTCGCCGGCCCGGAGAATGCCGCGACTGAGCTCGTGGAGGACGGCGTCAACGGTTTCGTATCGCCCGACGCGACGCCCGAGGTGCTCGCTCTCGCGCTCGAGAGCGTGGTCGAGGCGGGCCTGGCTCTCCGAAGGTCGACTGCCCGCTGGTTCGCCGACAACGCATCGACGCTCCGGATCGACCGATCGCTCGAGCTCGTCGCCGAGAGCTACGAGGCGATCACGCCGAAGCGAGCCGGATGATGGTGACGACGTCGTTTCGCGCCACCACTGTGCCGCCGAGATCGGGCTCCTCGGTGCACCGAGGGTCGAGCACGACGTAATCGACTCCCATCGACTCCGCGAGACGTCTGCCCTCGGGCCCTCCCTGGAGGACGGCAACGGCCTTGCGGGCGAGCGGAACCCGATTGGAGAAGCCCACCTGCCAGTCCTCGAACGCGGCGATAGTCGGGCTCCGCAGGAGATAGGGCACGACGAAGTGCAGGCAGCTGTCGGCGACGACGAGACGGGCGTTGGGCTGCCGACCGCTGTCGAGCTCGCCCCGGAGCTCGATGAGCGCCTCCACCGCCGCAGACTTCTGCTGATCGCCGGTGAGAAGGCGCTCGGGAAGGCGAAGGCCGATCGAGGAGTGAGCGATGTACGCGAGCACCAGGACGTATCCGGCGATCCAGGCCGCTGTGCGAGGCAGCTTGAGCGACGCCGCCCCGATCAGCATCACGAGCGCGACGCCGAGGTAGTAGACCGCCCGCCGATACTCGTAGGGCACGTGGATGCGCCAGAGCTGGCCGACGAGAATGCTCGCGAGGCCGAGCGCGGCGAGGGCGAGGAGGGCGCGGTCCCGGCGCAGGCGGCCGCTTGCGAGCAGCAAGAGGACGCTCAGCGCGGCCAGAGCGAGGAACGGCCACGAGTAGTAGTCGACGAGCGTCCGGAGATTCAGCCAGTCCGGCTCGAAGAGGCGATAGCTGACGGGTGAGCCGAGCTCGGCCGACTGCAGCCGCAGGTGTGCGATCACTCCCGCTCCGAGCACGAAGGCAAGGCCGACGCCCGCGAGGACCGGACGCAGCGCTCCCTTCACCTCCTGCTCACCCGCAGCCCGGCGCGCGCGGAACCAGCGGACGAGCTCGACCGTCACGACAACCCCGATCAGCAGGGCCGCGACGCCCGCGCTCGTCGAGTGCGACACGGCCACCGCGGCCAGAGAGAAGCCGAGGAGCGCGATCGTGCGGACATCCCCACGCCCGCGATACATGAGGCCGAGCGCGAGCACGATCAGCGGGAAGAAGACGAGCGCGATCGTCGTCGCCAGCCCATGCCAGTACATCGGCTCGAGCCGGATCGGCGAGACCGCATAGGCCGCTGCCGCGAGCAGCCCCGCGCCGATCCCCCACAGCGCGCCGACCGCTACATAGACGCTGAGCGGGGTGAGGGCCGAGGCGACGACGACCCCGGAGGCGAGCGGCCGGGATGAGATTCCGTCCAGAATCCGGAAGCTTCCGTACACGGCGCCGACCGCCGCCGGATCGGCGAAGACGCGGTCTTCCTCCCCTGCGAGCGGATCGTCGATCAAGAGGCGGTTCTGCGACTCGACCTCGTCCGCGTACAGCAGGTAGTGCCCCCAGTCCGTTCCCCGGGGCGGATACGAGCCCGCGATATCCCATGAGGACCCGAGCGAGAACGCGAGGATCCCGACGAGCACCGCGATCGCGATGCTTTCCGTCCTCACCGACCGCGGGGGCGCGGGCGCGCTCGGCTCGCGGCGTCGCAGCACGAAGGCTGCGGCCGCGAGCGCCACCACGAGCATCAGAGCGGCAAGCCGGATCGAGAGCTCGGTGAGCGGAATGCCCACGATCGAAACCGAGGTCAGCAGGATCGCGAACGACCCTAGGGCCAGGGCCGGTAGGACGGCGAGGCGAAGCGACGGCGAGCGGACCTCCCTCGGCAGGAACGGAACGAGCGAGATCCCGCAGGCGGCGAGCAGGAGCACCGTGGCGCCCGGATACGGGCCACGGGCGAGGAGCCGAATGACGAGGTCGAGAGCCAGGAGGGAAGTCCCCGCGACGCCCGCTCGCCGCCCGAAGCTCACAGTTTCGGCCAGGGATGTGCCAGCAGCACGTCCTCTCGCACTTCGACCCCCCACCCCGGGCCTGCGGGCACGCGCAGCGCGCCGTCAGAGATCTCGGGAACGGCGGTGACGAGCTCGTCTCGCCACGGGACGTCGTCGACGTCGAGCTCGAGAATGCGCGCGTTCGGGATCGCGGCGCACCACTGCGCGGCGATGAACGTGGCCAGGTGCGAGTAGTAGTTGTGCGGGGCGCAGCTGACCTCGAACGTCTCCGCGAGGTCGGCGATCTTCTTGGCTTGGTGGAACCCGTTCCAGATCACGTCCACCGACGCGACGTCCATCCCGCCTGCCTCGAGGAAGGGCCTGAAGCCGCGGCTGCCGTAGAGGTTCTCGCCGGAGCAGATCGGCATCGGCGCCACGTGTCGCACGTGTGCGAGCGCCGCCGGGTCGAAGAGATCGACCTCGAGCCAGAGCAGGTCGAACGGCTCGAGCGCGCGCGCCACCCGCACGACACCTTCGGGCTCCAGGTTGAAGTTGAGGTCGACGATCGGACGGGCCGCGTCGACCGTTCCCTCCCGAAACGCCTCCAGCAGACGGACGAGCGTCTCGGCGATCTCCTCGGCGTGCTGGGTTCCGCCGCCTTCGCCGAAACCGGGCATCAGCACTTGCGGCTCCTCGCCCGGGACGACGACGTTCGTCTTGAACGCGCGATACCCGCTCCCGACGACCTCCCGCCCGAGCGTCGCAACGTCCTCGTACGACGCGAGCTTCGTGGCGCCTGTCACCTCCCAGGCGCGCGCCCTCGTCGTCCCGCAGTGCGACCAGTAGAGCGGGATCGTCTCGCGCGTCGGCCCGCCGAAGAGCTCGTACACGGGAACGTCGAGCGCCTTCGCTTTGATGTCGAGGAGGGCGTTCTCGACACCTGCGATCGCCTTCGCGATGACCGATCCAGGACTCTGCCGCGTGTGGCGATAGAGATCCCAGTAGAGCCGCTCGCCGGCCCGTGGATCGCGCCCGACGACGACCGGCGCGAGATCTTCGACGATACCCGCGAGCCCGCGCGGCGAGCCGTGCGAGTCCGTGACCTCCGCCCAGCCGACGAGCCCGTCCTCGGTCGTGGCCTTGAGGAATATCCACGGACGCCAGCCGGCGTCGCAGAAGAGCGTCTCGAGGCTGGCGACCTTCATTCCGGGTGAGAATACGACGCGCGGCCGACCGCGGGCACCGACGCCGACCCGGATTCGAGCAGACGCTCGGCGCGCTCCCAGTCCTCCTCGTCGTCCACGTTGAAGCCCTCGTAGCCGTCGGTGAAGAACGGCGCCACGACCCGCCCCTCTCGTGTCCCGGTCTCCGAGACGACGCGCGTCCACGCGATCTCGAGCGCGCTCGACTGCACGTACACCGCCGGCAGCGCCTGATACTGGCCCGCGTGCCAGGCCACGTCCAGATGCGACTGGTCGAGGAGCGGAGTCATCGTGCGACCGTCCTCCGCCAGCACCCACGTCTTCCCCGGATGTTGTTTCACGCGCTCGACCGCCCGGAGCGAATCCGCCTCCGGTGTCGCAACCAGCTGGTCGAGCCCGCGCCGCACCACGCCCGGCCCGCGGAAGGGATTGGTCGCGCGCAAGATCGCGAAGAGGTCGTACTGCTCGCCGAGCCGATCGAGGGTGAACGTGAGCCACTCGATATCCGGGGACGTCGCGGTCGCATACTCAGCCGGGCGCAGGAATGGCGCCTCCGCGCCGTACCAGCGGGCGATCTCGGCGATCTCCTCGGAGTCGGTGGAGACGACCACGCGCGTAAAGAGCCCGCTCTGCAGGGCGGTCTCGATCGCGTACGCGAGCAGAGGATGGCCCGCAAGCGGGCGGACGTTCTTCCCTGGAACCCGCTCGGAGCCCGATCTGGCCGGGACGAACGCGACCGCGACCGGGGTCTCCGGCGAGCTCACAACGCGTCGGCTTCGGCGACGAGCCTGGAAAGCACTGGGCAGGGGATGCCGAGCCGCTGCCCGGCGCGAACAACGCTCCCGGCGATCGCGTCGAGCTCATGGCGCTTGCCGGCAACGACGTCACGTGCCGCGGAGGTCGTCAAGTGCGGATCCATCTCCACGATTCGGGTCCACTGGGCCGAGGGCATCATCTTGACACCGTCGGCGGTGGCGACGGCGCACGCCTCGGCGAGCGCCTGCTCCATCCGGGGGCGCCACTCGAGGTCCGTGCGCAGCTCGCCGACGGATTTTCTCGACAGCGCCGTCGCGCTGGACACGACCGCCGCCCGTGCTGCCTTCCGCCACAGCACGCGCTTCTCGTCGTCCTCGAGCTCGACCTGCATCCCCGCCGAGCGGAGAATGTCGGCCGCGCGCTCGAGCTCCTGGGCGGAAAGGTCGTCCGACGCCATCGTCACGACCCCCGAGGGCGTGCCCTGGACTATCTGCATGCGCCCGACGCGGTAGGCCTCGAACTGCGACAGGCTCGCCGCCGCGACCCGTCCTGGGAAGCGCGCTCGGATGATCTCCACATGCTCGAGCCCGTTCAGGAGCGGCAGCACGACGCCGCGCTCGACGGCTTCCGGCTCGATGCGCTCGAGCGCGTCGGCGAGGTACGGCGCCTTCACGGCCACGACCAGGAGAGCCACCGGCTCGACGAGCCGCTCGACCATCATGGGCCGCACATTCAGCGGCTTGGCGCCGTTCGAGTCGAGCGTGATTCCGGAGAGCGCCATCAGCCCGACGATCTCCGGTGTCCCCACGCAGATCGTGCGGTAGTGAGCCTGGGAGAGCCGTACGGCGAAGGTTCCACCGACCGCTCCGGGCCCGAGAATGGCGACGGTTCTCGTCATGTCAGGGCTGGATCGGCGATCAGGTTCACGATCTTCCAGTCGGAATACACGTCCAGAGCCTCGATCCCTGCCTCGCGCCACCCGGTTCCCGAGTCCTTGACGCCGCCGAAGCCCATGTGCGGCTCCGAACCGTGCGTCCCGCCGTTGACCACGATCACCCCGGCCTGCGCCTTCTCCGCGAAACGCATCGCCCGGTGCAGGCTCGCGGTGTGGATCGCGGCGGTGAGGCCGTAGGGGGAGTCGTTCACGAGCGCGATCGCCTCGTCGAGGCTTGAGACGCGGTAGAGGAGCGTGACCGGGCCGAACAGCTCGGTGCGCGAGATCTCGTCGGCGGGCGACGCGCCTTCGAGGACCGTCGGCGAGAGGTGGAAGCCTGGCCCGTCGGCGCGCTCGCCACCCGTCAACTTGCTGGCGCCGCTTGCAACGGCTCGCTCGATCGTCGCCAGCATTCGCTCGCGAGCCGCTTCGCTGATGACCGGCTCGGGCTCCAAGTCGCGGGACCGGTCCACGAGCAGGTCCCGGAAGGCGTCGTAGACAGCGTCGAAGACGACGATCCGGCTGGCCGCGGCGCAGCGCTGGCCCGCGTTCGAGAACGCCGAGGCGAGCGCCCAGCGGGTGGCATTCTCGAGGTCGGCGTCGTCGCAGACGACGAGCGCGTTCTTCCCACCGAGCTCGAGGCACACCTTGGCGAGACGCCGACCCGCGGTCTCGTTGATCCAGCGTCCGGTGGCAGCGGAACCCGTGAAGCTGACGAGATCGACGTCCTCGTGCTCGACGAGCGCGGCGCCTGCTTCTGCTCCCAGCCCCTGGACGACGTTCAGCACGCCCGCCGGAAGTCCCGCCTCGTGCGCCAGCTCGGCGAAGAAGAGCGCGGATGCCGGAACCTCCTCGGAGGGTTTCACGACCGCCGCGTTGCCGCAGAAGATCGCGGGAAACGCTTTCCAGGCGATGTTGGGAAGTGGCGTGTTGAAGCTCATGACCAATCCGGCGACACCGAGCGGCTGGCGCATCGTCAGAACTGTTCGATGCCTCATGCTCGCCGTCGTGGTGCGTCCGTAGGAGCGTCGTCCTTCTCCGGCGACGAAGAGGCCCATCTCGACGGCGGCGTCGGCTTCTCCGAGCGCGAGCTCGAGCGGCTTCCCCGTCTCTTCGATGACGATCTCGGCCGCCTCGCCGCGACGCTCGCGGAGCAGCAGGGCGAGCTCCCGCACGATCTCGCCACGCTCTACCGGCGTGTGCTCAGCCCATGCGGGCTGGGCTGCCCTTGCAGCTGCCACCGCTGCGCCGACATCTTCTGCGTCGGAGCGTGCCAGCCGGCAGAGCCGTGTGCCATCGGCTGGGCGGAGCTTCTCGAGCCACTCACCGGAGACCGCCGCCGCTCTTCGGCCCGCGATCAGGTTCGGAATCTCCGCGCCAATCACCGTCGGCGAGAGTATCCCCCGTTCGACTGTGGATGAATTGGCACACATTCGGCACGTTTCAGCCGCCTGTTTCGGACACGGCCAGGGTCAGACCCGGATCTTCGCCAGCGACCGCGCGGTGCGGTCAACGGCCGTTTGTGCCATGTCTCGAGCTCCGAGCCGCTCGTTCTAGCTCCTGAGGCTGAGACGTGGCCGTTCCCGCCCTCACCACGCCGACCAGCCGCCATCGACGACGACGTTCGAGCCGGTGACGTACGAGGAGGCGTCCGCGGCGAGGAAGACGACGGCGCCTAGCGCTTCCTCGGCGCGGAGCATGCGACCCATCGGCGTACGCGCCGAGTACGCCTCCAAGAACTCCGGCGGCTGGTCGTTCCACACGCCGGCGAGGGTCAGCGTGTTCACGCGCACTCCCGCGGCCGCCCAGTATGTGGCGAGGTAGCGGGTGAGATTGAGCACGGCGGACTTCGAGACCGAGTACGCCACCGGCTTCACGAAGGTCTCACCGCGCGCGCGGCGGAAGGCGTAGAGATCCTGAACGGGCGAGAGGAGCCCGTAGATCGACGAGACGTTGACGATGGAGCCGCGCCCCTCGCGGGCCATCGCACCCCCGATCACCTGGCAGCAGAGGAACGCGCCCTTCACGTTGACGTCGATGACCGCATCGAAAGAGGCTTCCGGATAGCTCTCGAACGGCCCCACCTCCTCGACGGGCGCGTCCGGCGGGGAGTCGAGCCCGGCGTTGTTGACGAGCAGGTGCGGCGTCCCCCAGTCGGCCTGGATCTCTGCCAGCGTCCCCTCGATCGCCGTGCGATCCGTGACGTCGCAGGCGAACGCCCGGACGCCCTCGGGCGTGTCGCCCGAGACGAGGTCGAGGCTCGCCACGCGCGCGCCGCGCTCGGCGAGACCCGCGGTGTAGATCGCGCCGAGCTGGCCCATTCCTCCGGTGACGACGGCGACTCGACCCGACAGGTCGAAAAGGGGATCCGCCGTCACGCGCGTTGAGAGCTGCCCGCGGCGAGCTCGGCTGCGAGCTCGGCGGGGAGCTCGACATCTTCGAGCGCGACGCTCTCCTCGAACGCGAGCGCTCGCAGCAGGCGCCTCCCGAGCAGCCGGTCGAGCTCGTACGGGGGGAGCCCGCCGTTGGCGGGCGATCTGGCCGCGAGGTCTCCAGCCACGAGCAGATGCCCTGCCGGAAGATCGCGCGCAGCTACGAGCTTCTTGCCCATCTTCTCGAGCGGCCGCTCCTCGCTCGGCAGCGGGCGCTTCACCCCGTCGCCCAGCGCTTCGGGGACGCGGTTCAAGTCGCGCACGAGCCGGCGCATGCCCTCCGGCATCAGCGAGTAGGCGTGGTCGGATCCCTTCCACGCGTGGTTCAGCGTGAAGTGCTTCTCGACCACCCGAGCGCCGAGCATGTACGCGACGAGGGCCATCGCGATTCCGTTCTGGTGATCGGAGAGCCCCACGACGACATCGGGAAAACGCGCGCGGTACGTCTCGATGACCCGCAGGTGCAGCTCGTCCGTCTCACACGGATACGCCGCCGTGCACTGCATGAGGCAGACGTGCGGATTGACCGGAAGCACGGTGTCGAGAGCACGCTCGACGTCCTCGAGCGTCCCGCCTCCCGTGGACAGGAAGATCGGCTTGCCGAGCGCGGCCACATGCCGGAGCAGCGGGGTGTTGACGAGGTCGGCCGACGCGATCTTGAGCGCAGGCACGTCCAGCTCGGCCAGGAGGTCGGCGCTCGGCGCGTCGAAGACGGTTCCGAAGAGCGTCACCCCCTCTTCCCGCGAGAACTCACGCAATTCGAGCCACTCCGCCGCGCCCAGCTCGAGCGCCTCTCGGTGCTCGCCGTAGGTCGCGCCGAAGGAGTGCTCGTTGTCGTACGGGGAGTCGTAGAGCGCACGCGTGTAGAGCGAGCGGTTTTCCCGCTTTTGGAGCTTGACCGCATCCACCCCG
>JBPCMD010000011.1:0-9237 GCA_051002595.1 Gaiellaceae bacterium | reverse complement strand
TGAGCGCGACCGGCGCCGGCAGCCCGGAGAGCATCCCCGAGCCCTCACCCGAGAGCTTCGGGGCCACGAACACGAGCAGCTTGTCGACCAGGTCCTGCTCGAGAAAGGCGGCGGCGAGCGTCGGGCCGCCCTCGAGCAAGAGCGATTGGATGCCCTCAGCGGCGAGCGTCTCGAGCTCCTCGCGAAGGGCCCCTGCGCGCAACTCGAGCTCGGAGCCCTCCGGCAGCGGCCCTCGGCCGAACGCGAGTCTGCGCGGCTGCCGGATCACAGGGACGCCGCGGGCGTCGAGCCGCGGGTTCTCCCAGCGCACCGTTCCCATTCCCACTGCCACGGCGTCGGAGGCAGCACGCAGCACGTGCACGAGTCGGCGCGAGTCTTCTCCACTGACCCAGCGCGAATCGGGCATCGCCACCCGCCCGTCCAGCGAGACGGCGACCTTGTAGGTGACGAACGGCCTCTTCTCGATAACCCAGGTCCGCCACTCCTCGATCTGCTGACGGCAGCGGAAAGCGAGGTCGCCATCCGCGAGCTCCACCTCGATTCCGGCATCGCGCAGCCGCGCGAGCCCGCCTCCGTGCTCGGGATGCGGATCCGTCTGGCCGACGACGACACGCCCGACGCCAGCTTGGATTAGCGCATCCGCGCAGGACGGCGTGTCGCCGTGATGCGCGCAGGGCTCGAGCGTCACATAGATCGTCGCGCCTCGAGCCTTCGCGCCCGCGGTGGCGAGCGCGTTCACCTCAGCGTGTGGTGCGCCCTTCCGCTCGTGCCAGCCCTCCCCCACGATCTCTCCGCCAACGACCACGACCGCGCCGACAATCGGATTCGGGTGGGTCGTCCCGCGCCCTCGCTCGGCGAGCTCGAGGGCGTGCTCGAGGAACTCCGCGTCCATGGGATCGATCCTAGGCCGGGTGGGCGCGAGAGGTGATGTCGACTATCGCTCTGCTCTCCCGAGGGCTCTGCGTTCACCGGCGTCTACCCTGCGAGGTGGAGGCGGTGAACGATGTCGACGTCACCCTGGTCGGGATCGCTCTCGTCGAACGCCCACGCCAGGGTATGCGCGAGCGCCCAGCGGCGCATGCGCTCACGATCGAGCCCGAGCTCCGACGAGAGGAGCTCGAGCCAACGGGCGTCGCCATCGCCGTCTCGGATCAGCGCGGCCGTGTCGAACTCGCGCTCTGCGAGAACGGGCTTCGGGTCGATCGCGAGCCAGGGCTCCCGCTGGGCGCGCAGGACGTTGCCGCGATGGAAGTCCTGGTGACAGACGACGAGCTCCCCTTGTGTCGGTGGCAGGTCGACGAACGCCGAGATCATCTCGTCGAGGAGCTCGCGCTCGAAAGGACGACCCAGGCGTTCCCAACGCTCTGGCAGCTCGTCGAGCCAGCGGGTCGCATCCACGGCAATCGGCCGAAACGAGTGACCGGGGGCAGGAGCTCGCCAAAGCCGGTCGAGAACTCTCGCGGCGAGTCGGAACGCTTGCTCCTCGTCTGGATGATCGAGCAGAGACGTGCCCGGCTCGCAGCGCTCGAGCAGCATCGCGCGCCGCGTAGCGTCGTACTGGAGCAGGGTCACCGCGCCGCGCGCGTCGTAGTGGGCGAGCGCGTCGCTCTCGTGCTCGCTTTCACGGTGCGGGAAACCGATCTTCAGCACGACGGGAGTCCCGTCCGGCAGCTCGGCGCGCAGCGCGAGCGAGACGAACGCGTACGCATACGGCTCTCCGACCCGTAGAGACCACGCGTCTGCGCAGCCGCGGACGAGCTCGGGCAGCTGTGCCAGCCATGCCACGCCGCCAGGCTCCGCGCGAAGGTGGCTCAGCTGGTCGGGGATCTTCACCGGCGCAGCCTCGCGACGAAAAAGCCCGCCGTGCCGTGGACGTGCGGCATGGTCTGAAGGAATTCGGGACGATGGGGATGGCGGAACCGCGGCCATTCCTCGGCGAGCGCGGGGTCGATCTCGAGCCCGAACGCGTCGACGACCGCCTCCGATTCGTCCGCATTGATCGTGCACACCGAGTAGACGATCGTCCCTCCCGGCTCGACTCGATCTGCGGCGGCGCGAAGCAGCTCCAGCTGAAGCTCTGGGAGCGGTTGCGCACGCCAGCGGAGGTCCGGCCGCCGGTTCAGGACGCCGAGACCCGAGCAGGGCGCGTCCACGAGCGCGCGGTCGAAGCCGTCGAGCTCGGGCGGCAGATCGCGTCCGTCTGCGACGACGACCTGCACGTTGGACGCTCTGAGCCGTCGCACCATCAGCTCGAGCTCGTGCGCCCTTGCCTCGTTCACGTCCACCGCGACGACCTCGCCAGCGAGCATTGTCGCCTTGCCGCCGGGCGCGGCGCAGAGATCGAGCGTCCGCTCGCCTTCCCGTGCGCCGATCGCGAGGCCCACCAGCTGCGAGGCACGGCTCTGCGGCCAGATGCGGCCCTCGGCCAGAGCGCTCTCGTCGATCCGGTCGACGATCCAAGCGGTCGGGATCTCAGGATCGAGCGTGCCCTCGATCTCGCCATGCACGAGCCGAACCGCGACCTCCGCCGGCTCGTTCTGTGCGCGCATGAGCTCGATAGCGTCGGACGCGCCCAGGTCGCGCCACCATGTCTCCGCGACCCAGTCCGGATAGGAGTGCTTGAGCGCGGCTTCGTGCGGGGTCGCTTCCGGCAGCGCGTCGAGCAAATCGACGATGCCATCGGCGAGTCGCCGGAGAACGGCGTTCGTGAACGCGACCGCTCGGGAGAGCCCCGCTGAGCGCACGAGCTCGACGGACTCGTTCACCGCCGCGTAGCGAGGAACGCCGTCGACGTAGGCGAGCTGGTAGGCGCCCAGGCGAAGAGCCGCCCGGACCGGCGGGTCGAGGCGGTGCACCCTTCGTCGCCCGAGGGTCTCGATCGCGTGATCGAGCGTCCGCATGCGTTGAACGGCGCCGTAGGCGAGGCGCTGTGCGAGCGCGCGGTCACGCTCGTCCAAGCCGGCTGCGGCGGAACGAAAAGCATGATCGGCGTAGGCGTCGTCCTCGAAGACGCGACGGAGAACCTGGTAGGCCGCTCGCCGCGCGGGACTTATCTCAGCCCGCGAAGCCATGCGGCGTACTCCATTCGGCGGCCCCCTTCGGGCTGCACCTCGAGCGGCAGGAACGAGCCGTCCTCTGCGACCCGTGCGCGCCAGACGGTCACGTCGCGACCTTGCATTCGTGCACGCGCCCCGATGTGCGGGGACAGCGCCCGCACGCGGTTCACGAGCCTTTCCGGAGGGCGCGAGAGATCGAGAACCCGGTCGGCAGCGGTGATCTTGTCGGCATACGTGACGCCCTCGTCGCGCTGAGGCCGAAGCGCGCGGTCATCGTCGAGAACGCTTTCGAGCAGCTCGACCGCGAGCGGGGCAGCCTTTGCATACACCACGCCGGCATCGTCATCGCGCTCGATCGGGAGCGCCCGCTGCGCGGCGATCGGCCCCGCGTCCAGCTCCTCGACGAGCTCGATGATCGTGACGCCCGTCTCCTCGTCTCCGGCCATGAGCGCGCGCTCGACCGGCGCCGCGCCCCGCCAGCGCGGGAGGAGCGATGGATGGACGTTCAGCCAGAGCCGCTCGCCGAGCAGGGCCCCGGGGATGAGACGGCCGTACGCGACGACGACCACCGTCGGCGCGCCGAGCTCCAATCCAGCCTCGAGCGCCTCGGGCTGCAAGACGGGGACCCCGAGTCGCTCGGCTGCCTCCTTGGCCGGCGGCGCGGCCAGCTTTCTCCCTCGACCCGCGGCCGCGTCGGGACGAGTGAGCAGACATGCGATCTCGTGGATCGCCGCGAGCCGCTGGAGGACGTCAGCGCCGAAGAGCGCGGTGGCGGCGACCGCGATCCTGGGGCTCAACGTGCGCCGAGCACGGGCTGCGGCCGGAGCTTGCCTTGCGCCGCGCGCCGGGACTCGTCGTCGGTGCGATCGAGGACGAGTACGCCATCGAGATGGTCGAGCTCGTGCTGGACGATCCTCGCCGAAGGCAGCTCCAGATCGAGCTTCACAGGCTCACCGTCTGCATCGAGACCCTCGATGGTGACGGCGACCGAGCGTTCGATCGGGACGAGCACGTCTCGCAAGGAGAGACAGCCTTCGTCGTCCAGCTCGACCTTGCTCGAGCGCTTCGTGATGACAGGGTTGACGAGGACGCGATCCTCGCCCGCGTCGGTGAACACGAAGAGCCGACGCACCACACCGACCTGGGTCGCGGCCAGACCAACACCCTGGGCCTCGTGCATGAGAGCGGTCATTCGCTCGGCCAGGCGGCGCACGTCGTCGTCGACAGCCTCGATCTCGCGCGCCTTCATGCGGAGCGCGGGGTCGCCGTACTGGCGGATCCGCGCGAGGGCGAGCATGCGTCGCGCCTCGAGCTCGAGCTTCCGCTCCTCGTCCTCGTGCTCCTGCTCGTGCTCATGGTCGTGCTTGTGGTCGTCATGCTCGTGTTGCTGGTTGTGCTGGTGGTCGTCGTGATCGTGATCGTGGGCCATAGCGCGGCGAGTCTAACCAAGTAACAGACTGTTACTTGGCGTCGGTCAGAGCGACTGCGGATCGACGTCGACAACGGCGGACAGCCGGTCGCGACGCATCGCCGGGGCGGCCGCGGCGAGCAAGGATGCGGCCCGGCCCGCGAACGCTCGCGGCGACTCGGTCTTCGCCACCAGCTGCGCGCGATGCCTCCCGCGCAGCCGGAGAAGCGGCGCCGGCCCGATCAGCCGGACCCCGGCTCCGCTGAGCGCGTGGCGAAGCTCGCCCAGAACCCGAAGCGGTGCGCTCGACTCGTTGCCGGACACCACGATCGAGACGAGGTGGCTGAACGGCGGATAGCTGAGCTCTTCCCTGCGCACGAGCTCTCGGGCCAGGAACCCTGAGACGTCGTGCCGGATCGCGAAGGCAAACGGGATCGCGTCCGGTTGAAAGGTCTGAATGAGCACCTTCCCCGGCGCGTCGCGTCCGCTCCGTCCCGCCAGTTGGGTCACGAGCTGGAACGTCCGCTCCTCGGCGCGAAAGTCCGGGAAGGCGAGACCGGTGTCCGCGTCCACGACCGCAGCCACCGCCACGCCAGGGAAGTGATGCCCTTTCGCCACCATCTGCGTCCCGATCAAGACCGCCGCCCGTGCGCGCGTGAACCGCTCCAGCGAGTCACGGAGCGCTCCGGGCTTCGCCATCGTGTCGGCGTCGAGCCGGATCCGCTCGAGCCCGGGCACGCGGCGCGCGAGCTCGGCTTCGAGCCGCTGCGTCCCCGCCCCGA
The DNA here is from genome assembly GCA_051002595.1 of Gaiellaceae bacterium. GTDB lineage: Bacteria > Actinomycetota > Thermoleophilia > Gaiellales > Gaiellaceae > GMQP-bins7. The sequence goes on along the minus strand of JBPCMD010000011.1, from coordinate 3,991 downwards.
TGCGGGCCAGCTCGACGGAGCCGCACTCGGGGCACTGCTCGGGAAGCTTCTCGGAGTACCCACAGTGATGGCAACGCAGGCGCCCGTCGCGGTGCAGGGTCAGCGTTACGTCGCAGCTCCGGCAGCGGCGGGAGACCCCGCAGGCACGACAGTGGATTGCCCCTGAGATGCCTCGGCGGTTCAAGAGCAGCACCGCCCGGCCTCCCCGTTCCTCCACGGCCGCGAGCTCGGCGAGCAATGGCGCCGAGAGCGGATAGCCGGCTTCGCGCCGCAGGTCGACGAGCCGGACCTTTGGCATTGGGGCTCCGATGCGGGACGGGAGCTCGAGCCGCTTCAGGCGTGCCCAGCTCTCGACCCGTGGCGTGGCGCTCCCGTAAACGGCCACCGCTCCCTCGAGCGCAGCGCGCTTGGCGGCGACGGTGCGCGCGTCGTAGCGCGGATCCGACTCCTGCTTGAAGGATGAGTCGTGCTCCTCGTCGACGACGATGAGACCGAGCCTGTCGACGGGCGCGAACACCGCCGAGCGCGCGCCGATGACGACGCGTGCCTCCCCGCTCGCGATCCGCTCGCGCTCGTCCCGCCGCTCCGCGTCACCGAGAGCGGAGTGGAGGACCGCGACGCTCTCCCCGAAGCGGGCGGCGAACCGCCCGACCGTCTGCGGTGTGAGCGCGATCTCGGGGACGAGCACGATCGCTCCGAGACCGCGGGCGAGCGCGGCGCCACACGCTTGCAGGTAGACCTCCGTCTTGCCGCTTCCGGTCGGACCGTGCAACAAAATGTGATCTCCGCCGCCGGAGAGCGCCGCCGTGATCTTGTCGATCGCCTCGCGCTGGGCCGCCGTGAGCTCTTTGGGCTCGGCCTCTCCCGCGAAGTCGTCGCGGCCTCGTGGCGCTCGGCGCTCGCCCCGCCTCGCGCGCGCATGCGGAGCGACGAGCGCCAGCGCGCGAGCCGGAGTCGAGCCGTAGTACTCGGCGAGCCACAACGCGAGCTCGACGAGGGGCCCCGGAACCCGATCGACGACCGGCCCAGCCGACGTGATCTCGACCTCGGCAGGCGCATCGACCCCCACTCTTACGACGACACCGCGCACCCGCCGCCCACCGAGTGAGACGGAGACGACGGCGCCGCGCTCCACCGCTTCGTCGACGTGGTAGGTGAACGCGCGCGCCAGCGAGCGGGCGGTGACGAGCGGGTAGATCTCCGCGAGCGGCATCGTCGCGAGCGTAGCCCGGCGACTGGCACCAAAGGTGATTGTCACCCGCGTTTCTCCCACCACGAGCTATCGAAGGGGGTGTAAGGTTTCCCTTACATGAGCTGCTCGATGATCCGTCTCGACGGCGTCACCAAGCGCTTCGGCCAGGTCGCCGCCGTCGACGAGACGTCAATCTGCGTCGAGCGCGGCGAGCTCGTAGCGCTTCTCGGCCCGTCTGGCTGCGGGAAGACCACGCTACTCCGGCTGATCGCCGGGTTCGAACGTCCGGACGCAGGCACCGTCGAGGTCGCCGGGCGCCAGGTCGCGGGTCGAGGCGGCTGGATTCCACCGGAGAAGCGCCGTGTGGGGATGGTGTTCCAGGACTACGCGCTCTTCCCGCATTTGACCGTCGCCGAGAATGTCGGGTTCGGCCTCCCGCGAGGCGCGCGAACGGGACGCGTGCCCGAGTTGCTCGCCATCGTGGGGCTCGACGCGCTCGGTGCGAGGTACCCGCACCAGCTCTCGGGCGGCCAGCAGCAGCGCGTCGCCCTGGCGCGCGCGCTCGCGCCCGCTCCCGAGCTCGTGCTCCTCGATGAGCCGTGGTCGAACGTCGATCCGTCGCTGCGCGAGTCACTGCGCGCCGAGGTCACGGAGATCATCCGCCCGCTCGGCGTCACGGTCGTGCTGGTGACACACGATCGGGAAGAGGCCTTCTCGGTCGCGGACCGGATCGCGCTCATGCGCGACGGGAAGGTCGTCCAGGAAGGGACCTCCGAGGAGCTCTACTTCTCGCCCGTATCGCGCTGGGCGGCGGAGTTCGTGGGGGCGGCGAACGTCCTCACGGGCCCCGTCGTCAGCGGGTTGGTCGAGACCTCGGTTGGTGCGTTTCCGGCCAACGGTGCCTCGGCGCACGAAGCCGCGCAGGTGCTCTTGCGGCCCGAGCTGCTCCAGCTCGAGCTCGACCCTGCGGGGGCAGCGGAGGTCGTCGGGCGCGAGTTCCGCGGTCATGACGTCTTCTACCGCGTCCTGCTCGACGGCATCGAGCTCGTTTCGCACCGCCCGTCGACCGAGTTCGTCCCACTCGGGTCGCGCGTCTCGATCCGCGTGCACGACGGCCGCGTTCCCGTTCTCGACTGAGCTCCAGGCATCTATGTAAGGTATGCCTTACCTCAACATTGAGGCACGCCTTACACGGAGAGAAAATGCATACGAAACTGATCGGGATCGCACTGGCCACGAGCATGGCCGCTCTTGTCTTCGTGACCGGCGCGTCCACGGCGCCGGCTCAGACGACGTCGCTGACCGTGTACTCGGGCCGTGACGCCGCTCTCGTCAAGCCGATCATGGATCGCTTCACGCGCGAGACGGGCGTCACCTTGAATGTTCGCTACGCCTCGTCCACGTCCCTCGCCACCGCGCTCGTCGAAGAAGGAGGCAACAGCCCTGCAGATGTGTACTGGTCGCAGGAGCCGGGAACGCTAGGGCTCGTCGGCGCGCGGGGCTTGCTCGCTCGACTTCCGCAGAAGACCGTGGGGAGGGTCCCGTCGCGATTCTCGACGCCGAGCCGCCGCTGGGTAGGGACGAGCGCGCGCTCGCGGGTGCTCGTCTACAACACGCAGTCGGTCCCGCGCCAGCAGCTTCCCGCCTCGGTCTGGGGGCTCACGAATGCGCGCTGGAAAGGGAAGATCGGTGTCGCGCCTACGAATGCGTCCTTCCAGGCATTCCTGGGCGCCACGATCAACCTCTTCGGCGAGACCCGCGTACGAATCTGGCTGCGCGGCCTGCAGTCGAACGACGTGCGCTTCTACGCGAACAACACGGCCGTCGTGCAAGCAGTCGGGCGCGGCGACATCGAGGCAGGTCTCGTCAACCACTACTACCTCTACAACGTCCTCGCGGACACACCGAACCTGCCGATCGCCAATCACTGGTTCCGAGCGGGTGACCCGGGCAACCTCGTGCTCGCCGCCGGCGTCGGCATCGTCGCATCCACGAAGACGAGTCCGACGGCTCAGCGGTTCGTCGACTTCCTCCACTCGAAGTGGGCACAGCGCTTCATCGCGCGGGGTCCGGGTGCTGCGGAGTACCCCGTGGTCAAGGGCGTGCCCCGCCGACCCGGCCTGCCTGCGCTGACGGAGATCCGGGGTCCCAAGTACAACCTCGGTCGGCTCTCTGCGGATCTCGCACCGGCTGTCCGGCTCCTGCTGGAGCTCGGCTACATCAAGTGGGGAGTCGCTCGGCGGCAGCGGCCTCGCCGTTTCGCCGTCGCGCGCCGCTCCTCCTCGTCCTGGGCGCCGGCGCGGTCGCGGTCGCGGCGACCCTCCCGCTCGCGTACCTCGGACTGCGAGCGCTCTCGTCCGACGCCGACGCGCGGGCGCTCGTCTCTGTGTCGACCGCAATCGAGCTCGTGATCGCCACCACCCTGCTCTGCGCCGGAGTCGTGGCAGCTGCGCTGGCCATCGGCGTTCCGCTCGCCTGGCTCGTCGTTCGCACGGATCTGCCCGGCCGGAGGTTCTGGGGCCTCGCTGCCTCGCTCCCGCTCGTCATCCCGAGCTTCGTGGCCGCGCTCGCGCTCCTCGGCGCGCTCGCTCCGCGCGGGCTGCTCCAGAAGGCGCTCGAGCCGCTCGGCGTCGAGACCGTTCCCGAGCTGAACGGATACTGGGGAGCCCTGCTCGCCCTGACGCTCGCGACCTACCCGTACGTTTTCTTGCTTTCCGCTGCTGGCTTGCGAAGCGTCGACCCCTCGGCGGAGGAGGCCGCGCGCAGCCTCGGCGCCGGCAGGCTCCAAGTGTTCCTCCG
>JBPCMD010000010.1:0-13684 GCA_051002595.1 Gaiellaceae bacterium | reverse complement strand
TGCATTTCGCGCGGCAGGAACTCGCGCTAGCGAGTTCCTGCCTGGCGCAAAATCAGCTCGTCGCTGCCATCACGTTCGCGGCCTGGGCACCCTTGGGCCCCTGGACGACCTCGAACTCCACACGTTGGCCTTCGGTGAGGGTCTTGAAGCCGTCCATCGCAATCGCGGAGAAGTGGACGAATACGTCGTCTCCCCCCTCGCGCTCGATGAAGCCGTAGCCCTTCTCGTTCGAAAACCACTTGACGGTGCCCTGCTCCACTTACGTCCTCCTACAGCGAAGACGCCGACCCTCGAGTCGACGCCGATGGATTGAACGCGCGAACCGTAGCGCCTACATGCCGGGCGACGCAACCCCTTCGCGCCGATGTTGCACAGCTGTGAGGGTGTTGCGCAGAAGCATCGCAATTGTCATCGGTCCGACCGACCCTGGAACCGGGGTGAGGAAACCGGCGACCTCGCCGACGTCCTGCTCGACGTCTCCGACCAACCCGCTCTCCGTTCGGTTCATCGCGACGTCTATGACCACGGCCCCCGGCTTGACCATGTCGCGCGTGACGAGGCCGGGCTTTCCCACGGCTGCCACGAGAACATCGGCTCGGCGCGCGTGCTCGGCGAGGCCGACAGTGCGCGAGTGACAGATCGTCACGGTCGCATGTCGGGCGAGGAGGAGCAGCGCAATCGGCTTCCCCACGATCTCGCTGCGCCCGATCACGACCGCGTTCTTGCCCTCGAGCTCGACCTCGTACTCGTCCAGCAAGGCCATGATCCCGAGCGGGGTCGCGGGCACGAGCAGCGGCTTCCCTAGGAAGAGCGCGCCCGCGTTCAGCGGGTGAAAGCCATCGACGTCCTTCGCCGCGTCGACAGCGAGCGTGACCTTCGACTCGTCCATGTGCTCGGGAAGCGGGAGCTGCACGAGGACCCCGTCGACCCCGTCGTCCGCGTTCAGCTCCTCGAGCAGGTCGAGCACCTCACTCTCGGGAGTCGAGTCTTCGAAGCGGTGGTCGCGCGACTCGATCCCGGCCTCCGCGCACGCGTCGTGCTTCCTCGAGACATAGATGTGTGAAGCGGGGTCGTCGCCGACGAGCACCGTCGCCAGGCATACCGGCTCCCCGAAGAGCCTCACCTCCTCGGCGATCTGCGCGCGGAGCTTCTCCGCGAGCGCCTTTCCGTCCATGCGAACTGCGGCCATCGGAGCCGAAGCCTACTGGCGAGGGCGCGAGCTGCCGATACCGAGATGGTCCCTAGTGGCAGGAGTCCATGCTCGCAAAGATCGTCGTTGTCGCTGCGATACTCGTCGCCGGCCTGGTGTTCGCCCAACGCGAAGACCTGGTGCACGAGTGGGGAGTCGCAGGGTCGTGTGAGGGCGTGCGCTCGCCCGTCGACGACGGAAACCAGTGGTACGCCTGCAGCGAGGGCCTGCTCACGGGATATCCGAGCCTGATCGGCGACCAATGCAGGTACGAGTCGCGCGCATCGGGCTACGAGTACTGGAGCTGCCCGGGACGAGTCACGCGCTTCGGCTCGCGCAACTGAGTCGAACTGCGTCGCGCTGGGCTAGCGTTCCCCGGTGCTCGAGAGTGTTCTTCACCGTCTGCTGCGAACACCGCGTGTCGACGTATGGCGCGGTTGGTATCGCCGCTACGACGACAACCCCTTCGAGGTCCAGCCAGCGGGTACCTCGCGGGAGCGCTTCCTCGAGCTCGCCCGCCAGGCGCGCCGAAACGACGCCCTCGTGGCCACGCTCGGCAAGCGGTTCGGACATCTGCCCGACCCGGAGTTCATAGACGAGATCGCCTTGGCGACCCAAGTCGTCCCGAAAGAGGAGGGGCTCGACTGGAGCCACGGCTTCCTGCTCTACGCCGCGCTCACGAGCGTTCTGGAGCGGACGCCGCCGGACCGTCCTGTGACGATCTTCGAGACGGGGACCGCGCGCGGGTTCAGCGCGATCTGCATGGCGAAGGCGCTGAGCGACGCTGGGCGCGCCGGCACGATCGTGACCGTTGACGTGCTCCATGCCGAGCGACCGATCTATTGGAACAGCATCGCGGACGCGGACGGCCCGAAGACGCGGCTCGAGCTGCTCGAGCCGTGGTCGGAGCTCGTCGAGGATCACGTCGTGTTCCTGCGCGGCGACGTCTCCGTGGCGCTCGAGCAGATCGGCCTCGCTCGAATCCACTTCGCCTTCCTCGACGCCGAGCACACCTACGAGGCTGTGCGGGACGAGCTCGCCTTCGTAGCCGCACACCAGCGGCCTGGCGACGTCATCGTCTGCGACGACTACACCCCGCGAGAGTTTCCGGAGATCGTCCAGGCTGTGGACGACCTCGCGGCTTCGGGCGCGTATGAGCTAGAGCAATTCGCGAGCTCGGACGCCCGCGGATACGCGCACCTGCGGAAGTCTGGGTAGCCCGGGCGACGCGTCGACGGCGCGCTGGATCAACTCCGCGTGGTTTGCCGGAGTGCTCTTCTCGAACGCGAGGATCGTCCCCGCTTCGAAAAGACCGCTGCGCCGCGCAAAGAGGCGCCGAGCGGACTCGAACCGCTGTACGAGGCTTTGCAGGCCTCTGCCTAACCACTCGGCCACGGCGCCAGACGGCTCATCGTACGTCCTCTTCGGGGGCTACCGTGGGCGGATGACCACTGCGCCGGCGCCGCCGCATGTCGAGATCTGCCTGCGTTGCGGGGCGGCGATGGAGTGGCGACACGGGACCTTCCAGTGCCCCCGGTGCCGGTTCAAGATCGGCTGCTGCGAAGGCGAGACCGGGGATTGTCGGGCGTCGTTATGAACGTTTTTTCAACACATCATTTGGGCACCATGGACCCCAGGGGATGGCCACGAACCCGCTGCCACGCGAGCCGGTCCGGGACGAGCCGGTCCTGGGCAACCAGGTTGCCTACGAGGATTGGCTGGCCGAGGACGCGTATCGCGTCGACTGGAAGTCGCAGCGGCGGCGGCGGCGGCGGCGCTTACGTTCGCTTCTGCTTGCCATCCTCGCCGCGACCTTGCTCCTAGCGCTGGCCGCTGGGGCCTGGATCGCAACGAGGGGCACCGGCTCCGAAACCACGGTAACGACGAGCGCTCCGCAAGTTACGCAACCGACATTGCTCCCGCCAGCGCCCGCTCGAGTGACGATGCCCTATCTCCTCGGCATCCAGTTGCGCGAGGCTCGCACTGTGCTCGCCGACCAGAGCGCTGATCTTCGCGTCCGCGTCCGGCGGATCGCCTCCCGGCAACTCGTAGGCGAGGTCGTGAGCCAATCTCCGCCTTCGTCCTCCAAGATCGCGCCGAACGCTTTCGTCGCGCTCTCGGTCTCGAGCGGGCCGGTTCGAATCGCCATTCCCTCCGTCGAGGGCAAGGGGAAGAGGTCTGCGGTCGCCGAGCTTCGCGGAGCCCGTCTGCGCCCGGAGATCCGCGTCATTCGATCGCGCGCCGCCCGGGCCGGGACGGTGCTCGAGCAGACGCCGGCGGCCGGTATGCGTGTCGAGCCGCGAAGCATCGTCATTCTCGACGTCGCCGAGCGACCCGCTCCCCGACCCCGAGCCGACCCGCCGCCGGTAACGCCTGCGCCACCGGCGCCCGAGCCGCAGCCCGAGCCGCCGCCGGTAGTTGCCCCGGAACCGGAGCCGGAGCCGCCGGTCACGGCTCCGCCCCCGCCGACGACGATCGCCATCCCCGGTCTGGTCGGCTCGACGCTGCCCGTTGCCCGCCGTCGCCTCGCGGAGCTCGGATTGGCGATCAGGACGAGCACGATCGTCTCGTCGCAGCCGAAGGGCGTTGTCATCCGGCAATTCCCGAAACCAGGCAGCCGGCTGCGAGAGGGTCAGACCGTCAGCCTGACGCTTTCCGCGGGACCCGCGCTCGCGAGGGTGCCCGGCGTCATCGGACTGGACGACGTCACTGCCGCCGATGTCTTGGAGGCGGCCGGCTTCGAAGTCCGCATCCGCGAGGAGCTCACGAGCGACATCGAGGAGGACGGCATCATCATCGACCAGGAACCGAGCGGCGGCCGCAGGCCGAAAGGCAGCATCGTGACGATCACGGTCGCGAGCTACGACGGCGGCTGACAGGCGCCATAGGACCTCCTCGCACGTTTTCCGATTCCGGATGAGGGGAATCGTCGGCCACGGATGCCGAACGCACGAGACCCGCGCGATCCCGACGCTAGCGACGACGAGACGATCGCCGACGAGGAGTGGCCGGTCGCGGAGCAGTACCGGGTCGAGCCTCGCGCTCGGCCGGCCACGGAGGACGAGGGAACGATCGTCATCCAGCAGGACGACGTCCCGCAAGGTCCCGTACGCCGCTTCCCGCCCGATCTCGGCCCGGGGCTCCTGCTCGCGCTGCTCGGCGTGCTGCTCATCGTCGCGCTCGTGCCGGCCGGAATCTGGCTCGCCGGACGGGACGACGACGAGTCCAACGTCACACCGACGACCGACACCGTCAACACGACCACCCAGACGACGAGCACACAGACGACGTCCACCTCGACGACTCCCGCCGCGAGAGCCGTCCCCGAGCTCACTGGGCTCACACTCGAGGAGGCACGAGCGCTTCTCGAGCAGGAGAACGTGACGGTGCGAATCCGTAGGGTCGCGTCCGACGGCCCGGCGGGCGAGGTGCTCGAGCAAACCCCCGCGCCCGGTGCGCGCATCTCGACCGACACGGTCGTCGTGCTCACCGTGTCGAAAGCCTCGCCGCCGGAACGGGTGACGGTGCCGAGCGTCGAGGGGCTGCCGACGAGCGAGGCGGCATCTCTCCTACGGCGAGCCGGCCTCAATTTGGAGATTAGAATGGTGAGCTCCTCGCAGCCCGAGGGAACCGTCGTCAATCAGAACCCGGGACCGGAGGAGGAGGTCGCTCCGCAGACGGTCGTCCTGCTCGAGGTCGCCGCGCCGGCGCCGCCACCCGATCCCGTCACCATCGAGGTCCCACGGCTCGTCGGCCTCAAAGCCGCTGAGGCGCGAGCTCAGCTGCAAGGGCTTGGCTTGCGATCGACCCAGCGCCCGGTCGAGTCCACGCAGCCGAAGGGCACCGTTGTGCGGCACTCGCCCGGCGCCGGAACGAAGCTACGAGAGGGTCAGTCGGTGTTGCTAACCATCTCGACGGGACCTCCCCGAGTCTCCGTCCCGGAAGTCGTCGGGTTGGACGAGGAGTCTGCCCGCCAGGAGCTCGAGGCGGCCGGGTTCGACGTGCAGGTGGTCGATGAGCCGACAGAGGCCGTCGAAGAGGACGGGATCGTCCTCGCGCAGGAGCCAGCCGGCGGCTCGAGCAGGCCGAGGGGAAGCGTCGTCACGATCACCGTTTCCCGCTTCGGCTAGGTGGAGACATTCGCGGCCCGACCGCCTTCCCTCGAGCCTTGTCGGGCTGGAGATTCGGTCGAATGCGGCTTGGCGCCGGAGTAGCGCGCTTCGAGCTGCGATCCCGTCCGGTGGCCTTGTTCGTCGGCTTCGCTGTCTGAGCGCCCGAGCCCGGTTCTCGGACCTTGGCCTCGGCGCTATTGCCCGATCGGTCAGCCTTCGAGGAGTTGCTACGCGCAGCTCCGGGCGTGTCGGCCTTCGTCTGACCCGACGCGCTCGTCTTCCCGCGGGCGACACCCCGTCCGGGCACGCTCACTCCTCGAGGAGCGGTCTGGCCGAGCTGCTTTCCGGCCTTCTCGACCTGGGCGGACGGCTTGCTCTTGGCCTTCGGCTCGACCTCGGTGGCGCCGACGACGCCGACTCCGCCCGCGACCCCGGCGGCCGTCACGACCGCCGCGGCCTTGAGGGCGACACCGCCTGCGAAGACGCCGCCTCCGACCGCGCCCGCCGTCCCTCCTGACCCGACCGCGACCGCTGTGCCTCCGGCGATGGACGGAAGCGTCGCCGCCGTGGCCGTGCCCTCGAGGCTTCTGAAGAGCGTGAAGGAGACCGGGATCGGGACCAGCGCGAGGCCGCGCAGCGCTCGCCGATGACGCTTCTGAGCCTGCGTGAAACGGGCGCAGTCCGGACATTCGTCGAGGTGGGCTCGAAGGCGCCGCCGCTCCTTGCGGCCGAGGCGCCCATCTGCTGCCTGCGAGACGGCGAACTGCGCCTCCGTGCACGTGAGCTGGTGCTCGAGCTCCTCGGCGAGCGACCTCCTCGCACGGAAGAGAAGCGTCTCCAGCGCCGAGACCGTCACGCTCAGGATCTCGGCGATCTCCCTGTAGGAGCGGCCCTCGAACTCGCGCAGGACGATCGCCTGTCGTTGCTGAGGAGGGATGTGCGAGAGCGCGGTCAGGATCTCCCCGACTGATGGCCCGACAGGTTCCGCGCTCTTGTCAGCGATCCGCTCGTCGAGCTCGACCTGCCGCGGTCGCGCGCTCTCTTGTCGGAAGCGCTGCTTGATCGCGTTCGACGCGATGGCGAGCAGCCAGCTGGACGGCTTGCGTGGACGAACGCCTTGCTCGAGCGAGCGGTACGCGTTCAGGAACGTCGACTGCGTCACGTCCTCCGCGTCGGCGTGATTGCCGAGCACGGCCAGCGCGTAGCGATAGACCTCGCCCCCGTGGGCGCGGTAGAGGTCGTCGAGCTCACGAGCGGCGAGCTGACCGGTCTCCGTGACGGCCATGGCTAAACGTTGCCCACTTGCGCACCCGGCACAACCCTCCTCACAAATCCCAAACATCCCAGAGCGCAAGAATCACGCACCACACGCGTCTACTTGATAGCCGCGCAATCCACTCCACTGGAGACACTCATGATGAGACTGCTCACGATCGCTGCTCTGCTCTCTCTCGTCCTCGCTACGTCGGCGGCGCTTGCGGTTGCGGCTCCACCGACCGGGACGGACAAGGAGCCTGAGTCGGCGTCCGAGGCGAAGGCGATGAAGGCGTGCAAGGCGGAGCGCGGCACAACTGCGGCAAGCATGACGGCGTTCGAGACGAAGTACGGCACCAACAAGAACAAGAAGAACGCGTTCGGCAAGTGCGTCTCCTCGAAGTCCAAGGACGAGGACGAAGACGAAGACGACGAGACGGACGAGGACGAGAACAAGAACGAGACGAACGCGTCCAAGAAGTGCAAGGCCGAGCGCGGCACGAGCGCAGCCAGCATCGCGGCGTTCAACGACAAGTACGGCACGAACAAGAACAAGAAGAACGCGCATGGCAAGTGCGTCTCCTCGAAGCACGCCAAGCAGAAGTCGTGATCTAGAGGGTTAGGCGCCCCGCGGCGGGGTGCGGTGGAGGGGGAAGTGACGAGGGAGGCGAAAGCCTCCCTCGTCGTCGCTCGAGACCCACTCCTGCGAGTCGACGAGCATCCGCTCGCACGGCTCGGGCGCGCGGAGAGATCCCCGCTAGCGGCCGCTCTGCGTCCGCGCGCACAGCCTCTGCGCTCGATCCTCGCTCAAGTGCCGGGCGACGACTCGCGGCGGCCACGCGCAACGGCCAACAGACCTGCGATGGAAACGAGCACCCAGAGCAGGTTCGTGATGACGAACCCGAGTTGGACCGTGAGTACGGCTGTCACGGCGAGCCCGGCCGACGAGACGAGATTGGTGACGAGGTACCGAGGGTCCTGCGCGTCGACGAGACCGAACTGGAGCGATGCAAACGCGGTGACGATTCCTATCGCGAGCACGATCTGGACGATCTGGAGTGTCATGACCGCACGCTAGCGGTTGATTCCGAATAACCGCACACGCGGCTGGTGGCTGCGACGCGGCGCCTGGCACGACGATCGGTGACGACACGTATCCACCGATACGCGCCGTCACCGCTCCCCGCGCCATGCTTGGTCGCAGCCATCCCTGCGTACACGCCTATTCGGAATCAACCGTCTAGCTCTACGCGGGATCACCGCGACCCGCCCGTCGACCGGGACGATGTCGATAGAAGCGCCGTAGTGGCGGGCGATCGTCTCCTCCGTGAGGACGTCCCGGGGCACGCCGTCGGCCACGACACGCCCCGAGTCCAGGAGCACCATGCGCTCCGCGTACTGCGCCGCGAGCGTGAGGTCGTGCATCGCGGCGACCAGGGTCAGGCCCGACTCGGCCCGGAGCACGTCGAGCAGGTCGAGCGCCTGCTGCTGGTGGCCGATGTCGAGAGCTGCCGTCGGCTCGTCGAGGAGGATGATCCTCGCTTCCTGCGCCAGCGCACGCGCGACGACGACCCGCTGCTTCTCGCCTCCCGAGAGTGTTCCGAGCGGACGATCGCCGAAGCCGGAGAGGTCGAGACGCTCGAGGGCTCGGGCGACCGCCTCCAGATCGCGCCTCCCCTCCTTGGCGAGCGCTCCCAGATGAGGAGTCCGTCCGAGGAGAACGTATTCGCCGACCGTCATCCACGACGGCGTCGACGGATCCTGCGGGACGACCGCGATCAGCCGCGACAGCTCGGACCGGCGCATCGCGGCCGTGGCCCGGCCGTCCAGCTCGATCGAGCCTGCGAAGGGCAGGAGGCGCGCGACCGCCCGCAGGAGCGTCGTTTTCCCTGCGCCATTCGGCCCGATCACGGCAACCCACGCGCCCTCCTCGACGACGAGGTCGACTTGGTCGACCACCCGCCGTCCACCGAGCATGACGGTCACGGCCGTGAGCCTGATGGCGCTCACGCGGCGCCCCGGCTCGTCCGCAGCACCAGAGCGAAGAAGGGCGCGCCAAAGAACGCGGTCACGATGCCGAGCGGGACCTCCGCGGGCGAGAGCGCAGTTCGAGCGATGACGTCTGCGAGCACCAGGAACCCTGCGCCGACGATCACCGACAACGGGAGCAGCGCCCGGTATCCGACCCCGGCGACCATGCGAATCGCGTGCGGGACGATGATCCCGACGAATCCGATGAGACCGCAGATGGCGACCGCGGCCGCGGTTCCAACGGTCGCGGCGACGACTAGGATGAGCCGGACTCGGCCCACGTCGACCCCGAGGCTCGCGGCCTCCTCGTCACCGAGGCTCAGCACGTCCACGACCCGGCGATAAACGAGGATGACGACGGTGGCGAGCGCGACATACGGGAGGACGAGCACGACGTCGCTCCAGCCCGAGCTCGGAATGCTGCCCAGGATCCACGTGTAGACCTGCTGGAGCGTGTCCGCGTTCTGCTGCTGCACAAATGTTTGCAGGGCCGTGAAGAAGGACGCGACGGTCACGCCGGCGAGGACGAGGGTCGTGGTGTCTCGTCCTCGGCCAGTCGAGCGGCCCACCGAGTAGGTGAGAAAGACGGCCAGGGCGCCGCCGACGAACGCGGCAGCCGGCAGCGCCTGCTGGCCCCCGAGCCCGTCCGGCAGGTACGCGATCGCGAGAGTCGCGCCGAGCCCGGCGCCGGCAGCCACACCGAGCAGGTACGGATCGACGAGCGGATTGCGAAAGACGCCCTGGTAGGTCGCTCCTGCGAGCGACAGCATCCCGCCGACGACTGCCGCGAGCACCACGCGCGGCATGCGGATCTCCCACAGGATCGACTCCTCCGTCCCCGAGAGCGACGACGTGATTCCCGGTATGCGCAGGCGTTCCCCAAGTGAGCTCGAGATTCCCTCGAGACCGAGGTCGATCGGCCCCACGGCCACGCCGATCGCGATCGACCCGAGGAGGAACGCCACCGCCGCGCCTGCCCACACCGGAGCGATGCCGCGGGGGCGGACCGCGGTGGCCCGGACGGCGGTGGCGTTCATCGGAATTACAGGCGGGCGAGCGCGGACGACATCGCCCGGAAGAAGCTCACGAGCCGCGGCCCCCAGCGCGACGCGATCGAGTCGTCGATGCGGACGATCGACCCCGTGCGGACGGCGCTGATGCGATCCCAGCCCGGCCGCGAGGCGACGGTCGACGGCTTCTGGCCACAGCAAACGGTGTCGGCGAGAACGATCAGGTCGGGGCTGGCCGAGACGATGTACTCCGCCGAGAGCTGCGGAAAGCCCGTCCCCGCGGAGTCAGCCGCGTCCGCGATGTTCTCGAGGCCGAGCGTCGCGTAGACCTTCCCCACGAACGACTTCGTCGAGGCCGAATAGAAGTCCGGGCTGATCTCGTGGTAGACGGAGAGGCCGCTCGCGCGAGATCGTGACGCCTTGACGATCTTGCCGATCTTCGACTTCATCCCGCCGATCACGCGGGCGGCGGCCGGTTCGCGGCCGGTCACCATCCCGAGCTGGCGGATCTGCTGGTAGGCGCCGTTGAAGCTCGTCGCCGGAGCGTGCAGGATCACCGGGATTCCGAGCCGGTCGAGCGCGCTCACGAGCGCTTTCGGGTCGTATGAGGCGACCACGAGATCCGGCCGATACGCGACGATCGCCTCGACGTTCGGCGTGAAGCCGGAGAGCGTCGTCTTCGGCGCGGTCTTCGGGTAGTCGGACTGATCGTCGACGGCGACGACCTGCGAGCCGGCGCCGATCGCGAAGAGCGACTCGGTCGCGGTCGGCGAGAGCGAGACGATACGCGCGGGTCTCTTCCGGATCGTGACCTTGCCGGCAGCGGTGGTGATCGTGACCGGGAACGAGGCCGCTGACGTGTTCCTTGTAACAGTCTGTTGCAAGGCAGGCTGGCCGGCGGTGGCTCCGGAGACGAGTACGAGGAGCGCCGCCATGAGCGCTGCTGCGGCGAAGATGGACGTGCGAAGCACTGAATCCTCCCTTCCGCGAGGGGTTCGGTTATGTCGGAGGCGCGGCAGGTCTTCTGACTCGGGGCTCCCTCCCCCGCCGCCTTCCCAGCCCGTGCGGCCAGTGGCGTCGTGGCGGGTGAGCAAACTCCCCTTACAGCGGCGGGACCGTCCCGGACTCGCACCGGGTTCCCTCACCGTGCTCCTCTTATCGAGGCGGAGCCTATCATCGGATGGTGTCCGGGTCATTCGCGCGCCTGTGGCTCCCGGTCGTCGCCTGGGCGAGCGTGATCTTCGCGTTCTCGTCGGTTCCGGATCTCGGGACCGGGCTTGGCGGCTGGGATCTCGTCCTGCGCAAGCTCGCGCATGCAGCCGAGTTCGGCGTGCTCAGGGCGTTGCTCCTGCGCGCGCTCGATCGAGTAGTGGCCGCGTTCGCGCTGGGGGCCTTCTATGCGGTGAGCGACGAGCTGCACCAGATGGTCGTTCCTGGACGCGTGGGCGCGCCGCTCGACGTGGCGATCGACATTGTCGGGGTCGCGTGCGGCCTCCTGCTCTGGCAGGGGGTCACCCGCAAGCGGCGTGTGGCTTCATGACCGTCGGGGTGGCGATCGACCTCGACGGCGCGCTCGGCGACACACGAGGGCTCTGGAACGACTGGGTCGTCTCCGCGTCAGATCTTCTCGGCGTCGAAGCGAGCGCTCTGCCGCTCGACCGAGGCGAGGCGGCAGCGGAGCTCGATGAGCGGGGCGGTGGCAACTGGCGCGTCCTGCTCGAGCGATTCGCCGAGGAGCGGGCAGCCGTGTACGTACGACGCAATGCCCAGACGAGTGCGGCTCTGAGGGCGCTCGCGGCCACGGGTCGTGAGCTGGGGGTGTTCACCGACGCTCCCGAGCCGTTGGCGAGGGTGGCGCTCGAGCAGCTGGGAGCGAGTCGTCGACTGGTGGCGGTGGAGGCGGGCGCCGGCGCGCTCGACCGGCTCCTGGAGCGACTGGGGGCCGACGCAGTCGTCGTCAGAAGTCGCGCCGAGCTCCTCGAGCAGGGCGCTGCGTAGAATCGAGGCATGGAGCAGAGAGACGTGGGAGACCGGCAGCTGGACGCGTTGCTCGAGCGCCTGGATCGGATCGCGGAAGAGCTCGAGCGCTTGAACAGGACGACCGCGCAGCAGGAGGGCTTCCTGCTGCTGGCGGGCGAGCTTCGCCAGCTCAACGAGTCGCTGAACGCTCTCGCGTACGCGGCGCTCGGGCAGACGCCCCCGCGTGTGCGCCGCCGGACCGGCTAGCGCTCTCTCTGACTACGTCAGCCGATAGATGACGCCGTCTTGCGCGGTGGCGTAGAGCTCGCCGTTAGAGCTCTCGCCGAACGAGGTCAGCCCCTGGATGCGGAAGGGCTCGCGGCGCACGTCTCGCGCGGCGCCCGTGCGGACCTCGAGGCTCCAGACGATCCCGCTGCAGTAGTCGCCGAAGATGTAGCGGCCCCGTTCAGCCGGCCGCGCCGAGCCCCGATAGACGTAGCCCCCGATGACGCTGCAGTTGCCCTCGCTGCGCCCGTACTCGTACAGCGGAAAGACGAGCTTGCCCGCTCTCGGCTGGCCGTCCTCGAAGCGCCGGGAGCCTTCGTAGAGATCCCAGCCGTAGTTCTCGAGCCCAGGGCTCCGACGAGGCGTGAAGTCGACCTCCTCGATCTCCCCTTGGCCGACGTCGCCGAGATAGAGATCGCCGGTCGCGCGGTCGAAGGAGAACCGCCAGGCGTTTCGGAGACCAAGTCCCGCGATATTCCAGTCGGCGCCCGGCTTCGAGACATCGAGGCGGAGCAGCTTGCCGAACAACGTGTCCAGGTTCTGCGCCCGGTCCTCGGGGTCGCCTCCGGATCCCCCGTCGCCGACCGTCGTATACAGCATGCCGTCCTTGCCGAACGCAAGTTGGCCGCCGTTGTGATTCGAGTACGGGTCGGGCACGGAGAGGAGCACCTTCCGGCTCGACCGAACAGCCGCTCGTCCGTTCGAGCGGTAGCGGACGACGGTGTTTCGACCCTGGCGGGAGGTGTACGCGACGTAGAGAAGCCTGTTCCGTGCGTATTCCGGGTGGAACGCGAGCCCGAGGAGGCCCTGCTCGCCACCGAACGCGACGTCGCGCCGAACATCCATGAACACCGTGCGCTTGCCCGCTCGCACGCGTAGGACGCGGCCGGGTTGCTCGACCACATAGAGGGTCTTCGGCTCGCCCGGGGCGTGCGTCACGAGAACCAGCGCCTCGAACCCGCGTGCGAACGGCTTCAGCTGGAACGCGCTCACCGCGGCCGGCCCCTGCTCGCGCGCGGCGCCGCAACCCGCAAGCGCGGCGAGGCTGGCCAGGAGAGCGCAGAACACGAGGAGACGCACCGATTCAAGGTAGCTGCCCCCGCCCGGTCACCGGAGTACGCTTCGCGCTCGAGAGATGCGGATCTTCCTCATCGGAGCGGGCCAGGTCGGCTTCGCGGTCGTCGAAGCGCTCCACACGGATCACGAGATCACGGTTCTCGACACCGAGCCCTCGCGACTGGCCGCGCTCGCCGAGCGCTACGACGTCGCGACGGTCGAGGGAGACGGGACGAGCAGGCGCGTTCTGGCCGCGGCGGGGGTGCAGAACGCCGACCTCGTGATCGCTTGCACCTCCCGGGACGAGGTCAATCTCGTCGCCGGCATGTTCGCGCGTCGCGAGGCCCGAAACGCCACAACTGTGATCCGCACGTCCAACGTGGAGTACGTGGAGCTCTGGCGCGTGGGACAGCTCGACGTCGACTTCGTCGTTTGCTCCGAGCTCGAGACGGCCCATGCGATCAGTCGCATCATCGGCGTCCCGGCCGCCCGTCAGACCGACATCTTCGCGGAGGGACAGGTGCAGATCGTCGAGTTCGACGTCGAGGAGCGCGCGTCCGAGGACGTGCTCGGGATTCCGCTCCGAGATGCGAAAATCCCGCGCGATTCGAAGGTCGCCGCGGTCATCCGCGGTGACCAGATGCTGCTCCCGGGCGGGAATGAGGTCATTCGCGCAGGAGACCGAATCGTGGTCATCGGCTCACCCGAGGCGGCGCAGGCATGGAGCGCTCTGCTCGCCCCGGAAGGCGCAGCCGTGCGAGACGTCGTCATCTACGGAGCCGGCCGTG
>JBPCMD010000009.1:0-10046 GCA_051002595.1 Gaiellaceae bacterium | reverse complement strand
TATCACTCTCGAGCTTCGCGCCGTTTCTTTTGAGGAAAGAGGCGGAAAGGAACCTGGGGGGGCGAGGTTTTCCTCTCCCTCCCCGCTCCGCCGACGATGGGGGGGCGAGGCAGGCCTCGCCCCTACGGCTCCGAGGACGCGTCCGTTCAGTTCTTCTTAGCGGTGCGCCGCGGCGACAACGGTGTCGCGACCGGACACCTTCGCGAGGCCGAGCGCTGCATCGGCACGGCCGAGGAGCGCTGCGGCGTCATCGCTCTGCATGAGCTCCGTGGCGCCGGCGGAGATCGTGACGACACCCACCTCCGGAAACGGCCGCTCTCGCAGAGTCGCCTGCAGGCGCTCGAACAGCCGCTCCGCCTCGCGTGTGTCGCCGCCCGGGAGCAGCGCGCCAAAGCGTCCGCCGCCGATCCTGCACGGAAGATCGTCGCGACCGGCTACGTCACGCAGCAAGGCGGCAACCTGCACCAGGATTCCGTCCGCGGCGAGATGTCCGACGCGCGCGTTGATCGTGGTTAGCCGATCGATGTCGAGCATGACGAGCGCCAGCGGCTCGCGCCGTCCCCGCGCTCGACTGAGCTCGCGCTCGAGAAGCGCGTGAAAGGCGCGACGGTCGTACAGCTCTGTCAGAGCGTCGAGCTCGGGAACGGGGTCGGCCTCGCGCAGCTCGAGTGACGCTTCGAGCGCGGGGCGAGTGCCACTCACGACATCCTCGAGCGTGGTGATGTCCATCTCGCTGAAACGGCGCTCGGGCGCGCGCGTGAGCACAGCGAGCATCCCCTGTCCATCCTCGACGTCGAGCAGCGGCACGGCGAGGCCCGAGCGGATCGGTGTGCTACCTGGAGGGGTGGCGGCTTCGCCATTGAAGGCGACCTGGAGCGCGCGCGCCCCCCGATAGTCGGGCACCCCCATGCGTCCGACCTGGGCGACCTCCGCCTGTGAGAGCCCGACGGTGGCGAGCATCGGCTCCTTGCTCGGCGCGGAGACGACGGCGACGGCGGCGTCGGCCGACATGCGCTCCTTCGCGAGCTCGAGCAAGCGCATCACGCCGTGTTCGGGGATCGCGCGAGTCGCTTCGTCAACGGGCAGGGCCAGTGTCGGCTGCGGCCGGTTGAGCGCATCGTTGAGCGCCTGCGCGAACTCTGCGAGCCGGTCGTCGTAGCGCTGCAGCATGGTGGCGACGATCTCCTCCTGGCGGCCGAGGAGGCGCCGCACGGCGACGAAGAAGAGGACGATGCACAGCGTGGCAAGCGCAACGGAGGCCGCATAGATCGCGATCGTCATCGATCGTCCTTCCCTTCCTCTAAGTGTCTGGAACCCGTAGTAGTATCGGGCCGACCGGTCAGCATTCCAAACGAGGCCGGTCTGGGAGGTGGCGGAGCTGCGGGGGATTCGGATGCTGATCGTCGTCGGTGCGATGACGGCGGCCGCGTACGTCGTGTATCGCGTCCGCGCGACGCGCCGGAGCCGCGTCCTGGCTCGCCGCCGCTCGCCGCTACCGACCGCCCGGGTCGCGTCTACGCCGACGCCCGCCGCGCATTTCGAGCCCGCGCTAGTTGCTCCGGCGCCTCCGGCCGAGGCTGTCGCTATGGTCGAGCCGGTGGACGGGACGCCTCCGATGGCTGTCACGCGTCCCGACTCGAACGGGTCGGCAAGCGCGGTGCTCAGTCCCGAGCCGATCACCGCGCAGGCGAGCGTGCTCGGTCCGGTGGAGCTGCCGCGCCAGCGCCGGCCCTCGGCGGCGACGCTTGCCGCTCTTGCGGCGCTCGTGGGCGTCGCCGCGATCGCGCTCGGCACGACCGCGCTCGTCTCGAGCCTCGACTCCGACGACACGACTGAAGCGGCGGCGCCGGTCTCGACGGTGTCCGAGATGGATCAGGCCGTCTCGCTCCTGTCGAAGCCGAGCACCCAGCGCATGCCGGTCGCCAACTCAGGCGGGCGAATCATTCTCGCCATCGGAGCGAACGGACAAGGGGTTCTCGTTCTGGACGGCCTGGGCGCCCCGCCGGCCGGAAAGGCATATCAGGCGTGGGTCATCAAGCCGAAGGCGAAGGCGCCCCTCTCGGCTGGGCTTTTCTCCGGCAGCGAGACGATCGTGCCGCTGTCCGTCTCCGTCAAGTCGGGCTCGATCGTCGCCATCACGATCGAACGGGCGGGCGGCATGCCCGCACCGACCCAGGCGCCGACTCTCGTCGCACAGCCGGCCACGTAAGTACCCAGGGTGGGGAGTATCGCGACGACCTCCGTGCGAGCGCACAGATCAAGACCTGACCCCGGTTGCGATGACCCGGCCCTATCCCCGCAACACGAGAGACCTGACCCCTGTTGCGCGCTCGAGACCTCGGCAATGGAAGACCTGACCCCCCGGATCTAGAATCGTGAAACAGGCTCCGGCCGATCTTGCGAAGTGGGGACTCCATTGTTTCTGCTCCGGAGCACGCACGACGCCGCACTCGATCGTCGCTATGGATTCCAACGGGCTGATCCTGCACCGGGCCAGGAACGGCGTAACCCGAGAACAGCTCATCGCCGAAGGGATAGTGGTAACTGACAGCCAGTTGCGATTGCTGAGCGACTTCCGCTTGCTGACTCGCGACGGAGATCGGCTGACGACGTCGATTCCTACCATCGGACCAGAAGACCTCGCCGGGCTCCGTCCCTCGTTGAAGGAGCTCGGGATGCAGATTGCCGAATCGATCGTGCCGCAGGTCGAGACCGTTCAGTTGTTGCTCGGCGCAGCGGGTCATGAATCGAGTGGCTACGCAGTCGTTTTTGGTCACGCTCTTGACGGGCTGCTCTGGGAGGTTCTGCGCGAGCGTGACGCTCTTCCGGATACGACGCTCTCAATTGAACGTCCGTGGTGGAACGGCACGTTCTGGGCGATCTGCCCGGCCCGGGAAGGGGTCGCCGGGACCAACCAGCATCGCACGGACATCGGCACCTTGGTGACGGTCTGGACCAAGGACACGCTGCAGGCGCTGAATTCTAGTGTCCCATCCGTGTCGCAGGCGAGTGCACGGATTCCGGTGGTCGAGGCGGGCTCGCCGATCGATGTCGCGACCCGTCAGATCGCGGTCACTGTGGCATCAGCGCTGGTAGCGGCCGCGGCGCAGAACCCTCTGACCGAAACGACCAGCCGCGAGTCAACGGTCATCGTCGGCCATGAGTTGATCTGGGATGTCATCGACGCGCTGGTGGGACGCGGAGACGTAACGCTGACGAGGGTGCTAGCCGGAACTCGACAGACCCCAGAGGCCCTTCAAGATCTCCTGTTCTTCCGGAAGAAACGGCGATGATTTCGCGGATCCGAGGCTCGCTCAGCCGAAGCACATCAAGAGCGATCGGCCGCTACCTCTCATAGGGTCAGGTCTCCAATGTTGCGCAACTAGAGCGGGGGCAGGTCTTCCAGGTTCCACCGTCCAGCGACTGCGCGGATTCAGGAGACAGCGAGCTCAGCGAGGCTCGAGCGGCTTGTTTCGTAGAACCGGGGTGAGTCTTCCACACTCCACCGAGCCTACGCCTGTCCTGCGCTACGCGAGACGTCGGCCCGATCCTTGCCGAGGTCCTTCGCGCGGTACAGCGCCCCGTCCGCGCGCTCGAAGAGACCGGCCGCGGTGTCGCCGTGCTGCAACTCGGCGATTCCCGCCGACAACCGCAACCGGTCGTCGGCCGGGCCGAGTGAGGTTCCCCGCATCGAGCTCTGCACACGCCGATAGAGCTGATCCGCGTCCTCGGCGCCCGACTCGGGGAGGATCACCGCGAACTCGTCCCCGCCGATCCGCGCTGCCACGTCCACCGAGCGCACGGCTTCGCGCAGGCGGTCGGCCGCTTGGGCGAGGACGCGGTCGCCCGCGAGGTGACCGACCTTGTCGTTGATCGACTTGAAGTCGTCGACGTCGAAGACGATGAGCGCGAGGGCGCGCTCGTAGCGCTGCGCCCTCAGGACCTCACGGCGCAAGGTCTCGTGGAAGTACCTCTGGTTGTAGAGGCCGGTGAGCGCGTCCGTCTCGGCGAGCTTGCGCGCCTCGCCGTAGCGGCGTGCGTTCTCGAGCGCGGGAATGCTGGACTCGACCAGGCTCTCGGCCTGCTCGATGTGCTCCGACCGGGGCTCGTAGTCGCGCGAGCGCCAGAAGAGCGAGAGCGTTCCGACAGGACTCAGCTCGCGTCCCATGAGGGGGATGAAGACCCCTCCGGAGATGACCTCCGAGTCCGGCAGCTCGCGGTCGCGGCCGTAGCGGTACGTGACCGTGATCGTCCCGACCAGCGCCCCGGCGACACCGGAGGTCGGAGGCTTGGTCGTCTCCTCGGCCGTCATGCCTCGCGTCGAGACCGTCGGAGCCGCCCCGTGCCCCTCGACGACCATCATGGCGGCGTCGAATCCGGGGATCTCCATCGCCGCGTCGAGAACGCGATCCATCAGCTCCTCGAGGTCGATAGAGCCGCCAAGCTCGCCGAAGAGACGGTTGCGTCGATTCTCACGCTCTGAGCGCTCCAGCGCCTCGGAGAGATCGCTCGAGAGCTCGTCCATCTTCAGCCGCATCTCGTCGACCGCGCGCACGAGTCCCTCGTTCGGCTCGGGCGCCGACGCCGAGAGTCGACGAACGACGACGAGCGCGAGCGCCGCGGCCACAACCAGAAGCGCCGCCACGGCGGCGATCACCACGCCTGTAGTCACACCGCCATCCCCAGTTCTCCGTGCAACCGCGCTCCTTGTAGTGACGCGTTCGGGGGAGTCAGACCCTCGAACGAGGCACCCCCATCGCACTGTACTCAGAGAACTGGATGCTGCCAGTAGGGGCGAGGCTTGCCTCGCCCTCCTTAGCTCCCGTTAGCCGGAAAAGCGCTGCGCTCGCGACGCCGCGCCTTCGTGACCGACCGCCCGTCGCGCTCGGGCGTCGAACGACTTGCTGGTCTCGTCCGGCCTCCACTCGACGACATCCGTCAGAACCGTCAATCTCTCGGCTGGGTTTTCGAAAGACTTTGCCAGCTCCATGCGCAGACGACCGTGAAAGCGCCACGCGGCCTCCGCAGATGTCTCCGGCAACAGCACCACGAGCTCGTCGTCTCGGCTGCGAACCACCTTGTCGCTCGTCCGGGTGACTCGCGCGAGCAGCGCAGCGAGGTCGGCCGCGACCTGCTCGATCTCATGCGGAGCGGCCAGATCGTGCACGTCGAGCACGATCAGCGACAGCGGCCGCTGGCTCGTGCGGGCTCGCAGCACCTCACGCTCGAGCTCGGCTTCGTAACCGTGTCGCTGGTGGGCGTTCGTCAGTCCATCCCAGGTCAGCTCGTGCTCCCGAACGGTGTTTGCCTTGACCTCGTCCGAGCGGTCGAGCGCATCGCGCAGCGAATCCGAGATCGATGAGAGGTGATCGTCGACGCGGCCGAGCATGGCGTCGAACCGCCGTCGCGTGTGCGCACGTAGCGCCCGGACGGCCACAATCGCCAGGGCGAGCACGGCGCCCGTCGCGACGAGTACGACAATCGTGGTCTCGGTCAGCTCGACCACCTCCGAAGGCTCACTGTAATCGGGCGATCGGCCATGCGGGCGTTTTCGGCAAAGGCCCTTCTTTGCTACCATCCCGCGGCTTGGTTGGCGGGCAACGCATGCCTGCTGGCCGTTCTGTGTGAGTTCATACGACCTCGAAGTAGGAGCTAGCGTGCCAACGGTCAATCAGCTCGTCCGGAAGGGGCGAAAGTCCCCGAAGGAGAAAACGAAGACACCGGCCCTCCGGGGAGCGCCGCAGAAGCGGGGCGTGTGCACGCGCGTCTATACGACGACGCCGAAGAAGCCGAACTCCGCGCTTCGCAAGGTTGCGCGCGTGCGTCTGACGAACAGCATGGAGGTAGGTGCGTACATCCCGGGCGAGGGGCACAATTTGCAGGAGCACTCGGTGGTGCTCGTCCGCGGCGGTCGTGTCAAAGATCTCCCAGGGTTTCGCTACAAGGTCATTCGTGGCGGTCTCGACTCGGCGGGGGTCTCCGAGCGACGCCAGGCACGCTCCAAGTACGGCGCGAAGAAGGCGTAGGAAAAGCAGATGCCCCGTCGCGCGGAGATCCAGCCCCGCCAGCTCGATCCCGATGCCGTCCACGGCTCGGTCCTCGTGACGCAGCTCGTCAACCGGCTGATGCTGGACGGTAAGAAGTCCGTCGCCGAGCTGATCGTCTACGAAGGGCTCAGAATCGCGTCCGAGCGCGCCGGCAAGCCGGAGCTCGAGGTGCTCGAGCAGGCGGTGAAGAGCGTCACGCCGGTGCTCGAGGTGCGCTCGCGCCGCGTGGGCGGCGCCAACTACCAGGTGCCGATCGAGGTTCCGCAGCGACGCGCGCGGACGCTCGCGCTGCGCTGGCTCGTGCAGAACGCGCGAGACCGGCGCGAGAAGGGAATGCCGCAGAAGCTCGCGGGCGAGCTCGTCGACGCGCTGAACCAGCAGGGTGGCGCCTACAAGAAGAAGGACGACATCTACCGAATGGCGCAGGCCAACAAGGCCTTCGCGCACTACCGCTGGTAGCGCAGGTTCTACAGAGCATGAGCGCCGTCGCCACATCCGCCGCGCTGGACCGCGTCCGCAACATCGGGATCATGGCCCACATCGACGCGGGGAAGACCACGACGACCGAGCGCATCCTCTACTACACGGGACGCACCCACAAGATGGGGGAGGTCCATGAGGGCGCCGCGACGATGGACTGGATGGCGCAGGAGCAGGAGCGCGGCATCACCATCACCTCGGCGGCGACGACGGCTTCTTGGCGCGATTATCGGATCAACATCGTCGATACGCCCGGGCACGTGGACTTTACGATGGAGGTCGAGCGGAGCCTTCGCGTCTTGGACGGGGCGGTCGCCGTCTTCGACTCCGTCGCGGGAGTGCAGCCCCAGTCCGAGACCGTCTGGCGCCAGGCCGACCGCTACGCCGTGCCGCGGATCGCGTTCATCAACAAGATGGACCGCACCGGCGCCGACTTCGACGCTGCCGTCCAGTCCATGCGCGACCGGCTCGGCGCGACACCCGTCCCGATTCACCTTCCGATCGGGAGCGAGGAGCAGTTCTCGGGGATCGTGGATCTGGTCGAGATGAAGGCGATCACCTACTCGAACGCCCTCGGCACCGAGTTCTCGGCCGATGAGATTCCGACTGCGCTCGCCTCGGCGGCAGAAGTCGCGCACCACACGCTCATCGACGGCATCGCCGAGTTCGACGACGAGCTCACGGAGACCTATCTCGAGGACGAGGCCGCGGTCACGCCCGAGATGATCCGGCGAGCTCTGCGCCGAGGCACCCTTTCAGGACGCGTAACCCCGGTTCTCGCCGGCTCCGCTTTCAAGAACAAGGGCGTGCAGCCCCTGCTCGACGCGATCGTCGACTACCTGCCGAGCCCGCTCGACGTCCCGGCCGTGCAGGGCGTCGACCCGAAGTCGACGGAGGAGTCGACTCGGGAGCCAGCGCTCGAGGCGCCCTTCGCGGCGCTGGCGTTCAAGGTCATGACCGATCCGTACGTCGGTAAGCTCACGTACTTCCGGGTCTACTCGGGGCAGGTCAAGGCCGGCGACCGGGTGCTCAACACGACGAACGGCAAGACCGAGCGCCTCGGCCGCATCCTCGAGATGCACGCCAACCACCGCGAGGAGCGGGAGGAGATCGGCGCGGGCGAGATCGCAGCCGCGGTCGGGCTCAAGTTCACGACGACGGGCGACACCCTGGCCGTTCCCTCAGCTCCGATCGTGCTCGAGTCGATGTCTTTCCCCGACCCGGTCATCTCGGTCGCGATCGAGCCGAAGACCAAAGCCGACCAGGATAAGCTCGGCGCGGCGCTGCAGCGGCTGACCGAAGAGGATCCAACATTCCGCGTGTCCTCGGACGAGGAGACGGGGCAGACGCTGATCGCCGGGATGGGCGAGCTCCACCTCGAGATCATCGTCGACCGCCTGCTCCGAGAGTTCCGGGTCGAAGGGAACGTCGGCCGCCCGCAGGTCGCGTATCGCGAGACGATCTCGCAGCCGGCCGAGAAGATCCGAGGGCGGTTCGTTCGCCAGACCGGCGGCTCCGGCCAGTACGGAGACGTCGAGATCAACCTCTACCCACAGGAGCCCGGCGGCGGCTACGAGTTCGACGACAAGATCGTCGGTGGCAAGATCCCGAAGGAGTACATCCCTGCCGTCAATGCCGGTATCGCGGAGGCCATGAGCTCGGGCATCCTGGCCGGATTCCCGGTCGTCGACATCAGGGTCGAGCTCGTCGACGGCTCGTATCACGACGTCGACTCGAGCGAGCGGGCGTTCAAGATCGCCGGCTCGATGGCGTTCAAGGAGGGGATGAGGCGGGCGAAGCCGAAGCTCCTCGAGCCCGTCATGTCGGTCGAGGTCGTCGTCCCCGAGGACTTCCTCGGCGATGTGATTGGTAACCTGAACGGCCGTCGCGGCCGGATCGAGCAAATCGAGCCGGTTGGAGGGTCGCAGTCGAGCACTTCACAATCGATCAAGGCGAGCGTGCCGCTCGCGGAGATGTTCGGCTATGCGACCGACCTGCGCTCGATGACCCAGGGCCGCGCGACGTTTTCGATGCAGTTCGACCGCTACGAGGAAGTTCCACGCACGATCGCCGAGGCGCTCGTGTCCAGCGACAAGCCAGCCTGAGACCCAGTAAACGAGTTACCCCGGAGGCATTCACCCATGGGCAAGCAGAAGTTCGAGCGCACCAAGCCACACGTCAACGTCGGCACCATCGGTCACATCGACCATGGCAAGACGACGCTCACAGCCGCGATCACGAAGGTGCTCGCCGAGTCCGGCACCAACACCCAAGTGGCGTCGTTCGACTCGATCGACAAGGCTCCCGAGGAGCGCCAGCGCGGCATCACGATCAACACCGCGCACGTCGAGTACGAGACCGAGAACCGTCATTACGCGCACGTCGACTGCCCGGGCCACGCCGACTACATCAAGAACATGATCACGGGCGCCGCGCAGATGGACGGCGCGATCCTCGTCGTATCGGCGGCTGACGGCCCCATGCCGCAGACGCGCGAGCACATCCTCCTGGCCCGCCAGGTCGAGGTGCCGTCGATCGTCGTCGCCCTGAACAAGGCCGACATGGTCGACGATCCCGAGCTCCTCGAGCTCGTGGAGCTGGAGGTGCGCGAGCTGCTCACGAAGTACGAGTTCCCCGGCGACGACATCCCGGTCATCCAGGTGTCGGCGCTGAAGGCGCTCGAGGGCGATCCCGAGTGGACGCCGAAGATCCTCGAGCTGATGGAGGCCGTCGACTCGTACATCCCCGAGCCCGTCCGCGACGTCGACCGGCCGTTCCTGATGCCGATCGAGGACGTGTTCACGATCACCGGGCGCGGCACGGTCGTCACCGGCCGCATCGAGCAGGGGAAGATGACCGTCGGCGAGGAGATCGAGATCATCGGCATCCACCCGGAGGTCGCGAAGACCGTGATCACCGGGCTCGAGATGTTCCAGAAGACGCTCGACTACGCCCAGGCCGGCGACAACGCAGGCGCGCTCCTTCGCGGCATCAAGCGAGAGGACGTCGAGCGCGGCCAGGTGCTCGCCAAGCCCGGCTCGATCACGCCGCACACGCAGTTCAAGGCCGAGGTGTACGTCCTCTCGAAGGAGGAGGGCGGGCGCCACACGCCGTTCTTCGACGGCTACCGGCCGCAGTTCTACTTCCGCACGACCGACGTGACGGGCGCGATCAAGCTCCCCGAGGGCCAGGAGATGGTCATGCCGGGGGACAACACGAACATGGAGATCGACATGCATCAGCCGATCGCCATGGACCAGGGCCTCCGCTTCGCGATCCGCGAGGGTGGCCGCACCGTCGGAGCCGGCGTTGTCACGGAGATCATCAAGTAGGGAGAGGCTCGCCTCTTCCTCTCCACCAGCCAATGGCACAGCAGAAGATCCGCATCCGCTTGAAGGGCTACGACCACCAGCAGGTGGACCGCTCCGCGTCCCAGATCGTGGAGACGGCGCAGCGCACCGGCGCCACCATCACGGGGCCGGTTCCGCTGCCGACGGAGAAGAACGTCTACTGCGTGAT
>JBPCMD010000008.1:0-17541 GCA_051002595.1 Gaiellaceae bacterium | reverse complement strand
CGCGGCCGCCCTGCCACACTGGCTCCAGCACTACAACCACACCAGACCACACAGCTCACTCGGAGGACAATCCCCGATCAGCCGTGTTCACAACGTCTGTGGGCAGGACAGCTAGATGCTTGATCGGGAATTGACGCGCAGCCGGGGGCGGTCACGACCAAGCCGGGCGACGCACTCACTCGTCGTGCAGGCTAGTGAGCCTGGACGACGAGGGAGGGTGGCGATCCGGCGCCGTGTCGTGGCCGTCTTCCGGCCCGCAGTGAATTTCCGATCAAGCATCTAGACGGGAAAGAGGTGAAGAAGTGAGTTCAGTGCTGAAGAGTGTTGGTGCCATCACTCTGTTCGTCGAAGACCCACAGCGATCGAAGTCCTTCTACCAGGACGTCTTCGACGTCTCGGTGATCTACGAGGACGCCGCAGCGTTCAGCTTCGAGAACACGATCGTCAATCTCCTCTCGCTTCCGGCGGCCCGCGAGCTCATCTACCCTGGAGCTGTCGCCAATCGGGAGGCCGGATCGCGCTTCCAGCTGACGATCTGGGTGGACGATGCGGACGCGGTGTGCAAAGAACTGACAACGCGTGGCGTGGAGCTGCTGAACGGTCCGCTGAACCGGGAATGGGGAATGCGCACCGCCAGCTTCACCGATCCCGACGGGCATATCTGGGAGATCGCGGAAAAGCTTCCCGAGACCGAGAGCTCGTAGCGTTTGCTCTCCGGAGAGTGTCGCTGTGGAGCGGTTCGCTACCAGGTCTCGGACGAGTTCCTGTACGCGATGAACTGTCACTGCTCGGAATGCCGAGCGGCGACCGGCTCGGCCTTCAAGGCGTTCGCGGGCATCGAGCGGGAGAAGCTCACGATCACGGAGGGATTGGACGACATCGCCGTCTTCGGGGAGGAGACTCTCAACGATACGCGCTGCGGGGCGTGCGGATCCTTCCTCTTCTCGGTGGTGCGGGAGGGCGCTTATGTGCACGTCGCCATGGGGTCGCTGGTGGATGCTCCCACCATCCGTCCGACAAAGCACATCTTCGTCGGCTCGAAAGCAGCTTGGTTCGAGATCACCGACGATCTGCCGCAGACCGACGGGCTATAGGCCTAGACTGAGTCTGAGCGCCGTCGAGTCGCGCGGGACGCGGTCGGCAGGATGCAGCGCGCGGGAGTTCTCTCGAGCGGACTGGCCAGTCGGTGACATGTCTCAGGTGCTACGGCAGCGGGACGGTTCCGCCGCCGGCCAGGCAGTCGGCGAGGTACAGCGCTGTTCCTGGATCGCCGGTCCAGAGGGTGTGGCGACCACGGCCGAGTTCTGTGCGCGCACGTGCCACCTGGGCGAGCGCGTGCATGGCGAAGGCGCGGGCACGCTCGAGCCATAGCTCGTCGCCGGTGCGCTCGAAGAGCGCGAGGAACGCGTATCCGTTGCCCGCCGTGCCGTGACAGAGGTTTGCTCCCTTCGACAGCGGGCCGGCTCGCCAGGTGAGCTCGCCACCGGCGCGCAGCAAACGCCCATGCTGATCGTCGTCGGGCGCCAAGTGAGCCAGCGAGGCGACGACACCGGGCGCGCCGTGACACCACTGCGTCCGGATCGACCCGTCGCGATTGCGGCGCAGGCTCTCCATCGAGGTGACCGGCGGCCAGTTGGCGAGCCCGTCCTCCTCGACGGCGTAACGGGCGGTGGTCTCCGCCGCGCGGCGATGAACCTCGTCGTCAGGGTCGCGAGACAAGGCGAGCACGCAGCCCGCGAACCCGTGCGCGGGTCCGATGAACTGCTCCACCATTCCGTAAAGCCGTTGCGTCCAGAGGCCAGTCTCCGGATCCCAGTCGTCGCGTAGCCACGCTGCGCTCTCGCGCCAGAGATCGAGCCACTTCTCGTCGCCCGTCAGCTCGTGCATGACGGCCGCGGCAAACATGGTCCCGGGGCTGCCCCACATCACCTCACGGCGCTCGTCGTCCGCGTTCCCCGCGATCAGCTCGGCCAGCCGGTCGGCGTTCTCCTGCGATGGCGAAACCCGATGCAACGCGAGCCGAATGCCCGTCTCGCCCATCCAGAGGCTCCGCTCGTGATCGATATCGGGAAAGTCGGGCTCGTAGACGCGCTCGAGGTACGAGACGTAGTCCCCTCGGAGTTCCACAAGCCCTCGACGATGCAACAAGTCGAGCGCCTGAACGACACCCGCGCCGCCGGCGTAAACCGTCCGGAAACGGCGCTCCTCGTCGCCCTTTTCATCAATGTCCAGGGGGTGCGTCGTCCAGCCATCGTCGAACGATCCCTCCGCATCCTTGGCAATCTCCCGGATCGCCGCGCGGACGAGGTCGGGATTCCAGCTGTCATCGATCAGCCGTTCATGGACATCGGGATCGAAGAGCATCAGCCGAGACTAGAGACGCAGAACGAGTCGCGCCTGCATACATTGCGCGCGTGAGCTTCACGGTCGCCGCCGACTCCTACGACCGGTTCATGGGCCGCTACTCCGTCCCTCTCGCTCCCCAGTTCGCGGATCTCGCAGACGTGGTCGCGGACCAGTGCGTGCTCGACGTGGGCTGCGGCCCCGGCGCGCTCACCACGGAGCTGGTCAGGCGGCTGGGATCGGACGGCGTCGCAGCCGTCGATCCTTCGGAGCCGTTCGTCGCAGCGGCTCGTGAGCGCCATCCCGGTGTCCGGGTGGAACGTGCGCCGGCGGAGCAGCTGCCGTTTGCCGACGAGGAGTTCGACGCGGCGCTCGCGCAGCTCGTCGTTCACTTCATGGCGGATCCTGTTGCCGGCCTCGCGGAGATGGGGCGCGTGACTAGCGAGGGCGGCGTTGTGGCAGCTTCCGTTTGGGATCACGCCGGCGGGCAGGGCCCGCTCAGCCCGTACTGGGATGCGGTGCGCGAGCTCGACCCCAGCGCGCAGGACGAATCCAAGCTTGCCGGCGCCCGAGAAGGACACCTGACGGAGCTGTTCGACGCGGCGGGCCTCCGCGAGGTCCGTGAGACGCGCCTCGCTGTGAGCGTCGCGCATCCGACATTCGAGGACTGGTGGGATCCGTTCACGCTCGGAGTCGGGCCAGCGGGGGCGTATGTCGCCGGACTCGACGCTGAGCGCCGAGAGGAGCTTCGCGAACGCTGTCGAGACCGGCTTCCGGCGTCACCGTTCGTCCTCACGTCGCAAGCGTGGGCAGCACGCGGGCTTGCGTAACTCCGTCTAGCTCGCACCGTAGGGGCGAAGGACGTTTCCGGTCAAACCTCTTGGGGACGTCCACTAGACGAGCGCCTTCCAAAACACAGTCGTATCGCATGGCCGCCCGTCTGGATACAGGGCGAAGCCGGGAGTCACGCCGACCCTCGTCCACCCGAGTCGCGCATACAGACGCTCGGCGGCGTCGCCAGTCACCGTGTCCAGCACGAGCAGCGTCTTGCCCTCCGCTCGCGCCTCCGCCTCGGCACGCTCCATTAGCCGCTGGCCGATACCCATGCGTCGTGCCGTGCGGCGGACGAGCACTCTCGCGATGTCCGCGCGGTGCGGCTGGTTCGGATGTGGAGCGAAGACGACCTGGACCGTGCCGACGAGCGTCCCCTCCGTGAACGCCGCGAGCAGCAACCGGCCTCCGGCCTCGACGTCGTCGGCGTATGCCTCGTACACGTCGCGGGCCTGGTGCGAGAAGGGCGTCAGATAGCCAACCGACGCGCCTCCCTCGACGCAGTCGACGAGGATGGCTGCGAGCTCGTCGAGCTGGCCGCGCACCTCGCTCGCGTCGAGACGGCGGATCTCGACCCGCGGGGATGGCAGCCCCTCAGCCATCGTCGGTGACGAGAGCTCCGCCCCAGTCGGCCGGATCGACGTCGGCGATCGACTGCGAGAACGTCCAACGGTGGCCGCCGATGTCCTCGACGTTGTACTGGCGCTCTCCGTACGGATAGTCGGTCGGAGGGTTCAGGATGAGGGCGCCGGCTGCAAGCGCTCGCGCGTGGTGCGCGTCGGCGTCCTCGACCCGCACGAGCACGGCGTGCGCCGCAGCATCTCCCGCTCTGCCCTTGATCACGACGACCGCGCCCTCGCCGTACACGAGCTGCGCGCGATGGCTCCCGATACGCAGGCGCACGGTGAACCCGAACGCCTTGCAGAGCCAGTGGGTCGCCTCTTCCACGTCCGGATACGCGAGCTCCGGAATGACCGTCGCCGAAGGAACCGAGCGATTCGCGATCGTCCCGGTCACGCCTCCGGCTTGCCCACTCTGACCTCCTGCAGAACCCAGCTGTTCCCGTCGGGATCGCTGAAGTCCGCGAACGAGCCGTAGTCGCGCCGCTCGGGATCCGGCCCCGGCATCCACCCGTTCTCCGTCATGTGCCGAACCTCGGTCACCTCCACGCCCCGCTCGACGAGCTCGGCTCGCGCGGCCTCGATATCGGAGACGATCAGATGCGTTCCCCGAACCGAGCCCGGCGTCGCGTCGGTGATTCCCTTCCCGACGGTGATCGAGCACGCCGAGCCCGGCGGCGTCATCTGCACCACCCGAAAGTCGTCGCTGGGCGCGTGGTCGACGTCCAGGTTGAAGCCGACCGTCTCGACGTAGAAGGCCTTGGCGCGATCCACATCCGAGACGGGAATCAGAACGAGCTCGAGCTTCAGGTCCACGTCCTCTCCTTTCGTGCCTTGTGTCCAGCGATCACGCTATCCGTCCGACCCATGAGAACATATGTTCGTGTCGGTGGAACCAACGATACTGCACGCGGATCTCGACGCGTTCTTCGCCTCGGTGGAGCAGCGGGACGATCCTCGCCTTCAGGGACGTCCGGTCATCGTCGGTGTCGGTGTCGTGCTCGCGGCGAGCTACGAGGCCAAGGCGTTCGGCATCCGCACGGCGATGGGCGGGAGGCGCGCCCGGAGACTGTGCCCGCATGCGATCGTGGTGCCGCCGCGAATGTCCGCCTACTCCGAGGCGAGCAAGGCGGTGTTCGAGGTCTTCGAAGATACGACCCCGCTCGTCGAGGGGCTGTCGATCGACGAGGCGTTTCTCGACGTTCGCGGCCTGCAGCGGCTCGCCGGCCCGCCGACGGAGATCGCGGCACGGCTGCGTCGAGACGTTCTCGACGAGGTCGGGCTCCCCATCACCGTGGGGATCGCCAGGACGAAGTTCCTGGCCAAGGTGGCGAGCGCTGTCGCCAAGCCGGATGGACTTCTTGTCGTTCCCCCAGACGGCGAGCTCGCCTTTCTCCACCCGCTCCCGATCGAGCGGCTGTGGGGTGTCGGCCGCATCACCGCAGAGAAGCTGCATAGCCGAGGGATCACCACCGTCGGCCAGGTCGCGCGCCTCGAGGAGCCGTTGCTCGTCGCCATGCTCGGGCGGGCGTCGGGCCGACAGCTGCATGCGCTCGCGCACAACCGGGATCCTCGGCCAGTGCGGGTCGGCCGCCGGCGCTCGATCGGGGGACAGCGCGCGCTCGGTCGCAAACCAAGTTCGCACGAGGACATCGACGCCGTCGTCATCGCCCTCGTCGACCGACTCGCTCGCCGGCTGCGCGCAGGCCGGCGCGTTTGTCGCACGGTGATCCTGCGGCTGCGCTTCGCCGACTTCTCGAGAGCGACTCGCTCACACACCCTTCACCGAGCGACAGCGCACACTCAGACGATCCTTGACACTGCGCGTGGGCTGCTCGCGGAGGCCACGCCGATGATCGACGCCCAGGGCTTGACGCTCGTCGGACTCTCGCTCACCGGCCTCGAGGACGATGCTCCCTTCCAGCTCGTGCTGCCGTTCGAGATCCAGCACGACATCGCACTCGATCTCGCCCTCGATCAGGTGCGTGACCGGTTCGGATCTGCGTCGGTGACGAGAGCGGTGCTCCTCGACCGCGAGCCGGGTATCGCGATGCCTCTCCTTCCCGATGAGACTCGACAAGCCACCGAAACTCGTCTAATGCGGTCGCCGTAGGGGCCGGGCATACCCGGCCCCTACAACCACCTCGCGCGGTACCTGCCGCGCGCTACTGCGACTGCCATCCTAGCGCCTGGCGCGAAGCATGACGCGTCGGGTCACCGAGTTGCCGGCCGCATCCTCGGCGGTGACGACGAGGAACAGGTTGAGCCGCTGGCTCCCCGCGAGCTGCTTCTTCGCGGCGGTGGAGAACCGGACGCGAAGCGTGGTCGTGCCGGCGAGGTCCCTGGTCACCGGCTTGGCGCCGCCGACCTGCCGCGTTCCGCGGAGGATGCGAGCGTTGATAGTGCATCCCTCGGAACACGTGGCACGAAGCGTCACTCCGCTCCGAAGCAGGGCGCCGACCTTCGGGGGAGAGGTAACAGCCACCCCGAGCGTCGGAGCGGTTGTATCGGCAGGCGCGGTGCCGGCGGCGGCAAGCGCTCGAAGCACGGCGCCTCCGCCAATCCGGCCCACGAGCGTGGCGCGACCCGTGGTCAGATCGATCCGGTACAGGCCGGACGAGACACTGGGCGCCACCTGGAGAGCCGCGTACGCGACACCGTCGACGGCCGAGATGTCGAAGCCGGCATTGTCACCCGCATCGACGCCGAGCGCGCCGACGCTGACGAGGGTGCCGTTGTTGGGCGGGTTCTGGACCGCGAGGAAGTCCCGCCCGGCGTCGATGTCGAAACAACGTGGTCGTCGTGGCGCCGGCGACGCTGTTGGTGTACGCCGAGCCGACGATGCGCGGCGTCGCCGAGGCGCCGGCGTCACCCGCGGCGTAGGTCAGCGGCCGTCCACGAATGCCGTCGCCCCGGTGTCGGGGTGCAGACGCAGGTTCTGGCGTGTATCCGATGTCACGCGAATCCGGTCGACGGTCGGGTTGAAATCGAACCCGAACGATGCGCCGGAGAGCGCCGGCGTGAACGGGGCGGCGCCGATCGCTGTCGCCGCGCCGGTCGCGACATCGATGCGATACAGGCGACTCGCGCTCGAGAGCGCGACCACCTGCTTGTTGGCGGGACGCACATCGAGGCCGACGATCTGCTCGCCGGCCGGCAGGCCCGTGAAGGGAACACGACTGATCGCAGTCGGCGTGTCGCCGTTGAACGTGACAAGACGGTTCTGCGTGTCGACGCCGTAGAGAAGCTCTGCCGCATCAGCAGTGGCCGCGTTGCCGAGGCCAGCCGCGCACAGAATGGCGGCGACGACCAGTAGTGGGCGTATCCGAATCATGAGAAAACCTCCGAGTTGTGTGCCCGGCATTCGTCTGATGGCGGTCGGAACGTTCACCCGCGGCGGCCGCCCTTACAAATTACGAACAGGTGCCGAGCCACCTTGCGTCTCACCGCTCGGCTCGGGACCGACCAAAATAGGCATAGGTCCGTGCCAGACCCAATCGTCATCGTCGACTACGATTCGACCTGGCCGCTCGAGTTCGAGCGGATCCGCGATCGCGCGTCTGCCGCGGTCGGCGACCTCGCTGTCGCGATCGAGCACGTCGGCTCCACAGCCGTCGTCGATCTCGCCGCGAAGCCGGTGATCGACCTCGTGGTGATCGTCGAGCCCGACGATGTGCAGGCCGCGGTCGCGCGCCTTTGCGCGATCGGTTACTCCCACCGCGGAAACCTCGGGGTCGAAGGACGCGAGGCGTTCGCTGCCCCCGAAGGGAGTTTCGACCATCACCTCTACGTCTCTCCAACCGACAGCGAGGAGCTGCGCGCGCAACTGGCCTTCCGTGATCGCCTGCGCGAAAGCCGGGAGCTCGCGAACGAGTACGGGGCGCTGAAGCGAGGGCTCGCAGCGAGGTTCCGCAACGACCGGATGGGCTACACGGACGCCAAGACCGAGTTCGTCACCACTGCCAGCCGGCCGTGACTACGCGGGCCGCAGGTTGGCCACGTGACGCTCGGTAGGTGTTAGCGTCACGGGACACGTCACTCGACAGAAGGAGCAGAGAGATGCACGTCCGCGTAGCGCGCTTCGAGGGGATCGATGTCGCCAACATCGACCGCGACATCGAGGAGTTCAGGAAGATGGTGCGCATGAAGGAACGACCCGAGGGGATGCCGGAGGAGACCTTCACCACGCTCCGCGACGGCGTGCGGCGCGTGATGTCGCTCGTCGATCGGGAAGCAAGAGTCAGCGTCGACCTCACGTTCACAGACGACGCCGAAGCTGCGAAGCGCGTGCACGAGGCACTCGACGGCATGAGTCCTCCCGAATCCGCCGGCAAGCGGACGAGTGTCGGGACGTTCGAGCTGATGCTCGACGAGCAGCTCTGATTACTTCACGACGCGATACCGGAGATGCGTCACCGCCGGTGACTCGATGACCCGTGTCGCCTCGAGCTGGACGTTCGCCTTCTGAAGATCGTCGAGTAGTCGAGTGCCGCCGCCGAGCAGAACGGGGGTTAGGTGGATCTGCATCTCCTCGAGCTGCCCCGCCCGCAGGACCTGCTGAACGACGTTCGCGCCGCCGGCCACCAGGACGTTCTTGTCGCCCGCGGCGATCCGTGCTTGCTCGAGCACCGCTTCGACGCCATCCGTTACGAAGGTGAACGTGGTGCCTCCCTGTTTCGCCACCGGCTCGCGCCCATGGTGAGTCAGCACGAACACGGGGACACGGAACGGAGGCGTGTCTCCCCACCAGCCATCGGCGTTGGGGTCGTCGTCCCAGGGCCCTGATCCACCGCTGAACATCCGCCTGCCCATCACGACGGCGCCCGTTCCCGCCAACGACTCGGTCATGACGTCGTCGTCCGCATTCCGCGTGCCACCAGAATCACCGTGGCGTTCGCGGAAGCTCGCGAGCCCGAAGGCCCACTCGTGGAGCAATTCGCCGCCTGTTCCCAGCGGTTCTTCCCGGCTCGGATTTGGCCCGGCGATGAAGCCGTCGAGCGACATCGAGATGTCGAGAACGACTTTTCCCGTGTCGACGCTCATGCTACGCCGCCTCGGCGTGCGGTTC
Source organism: Gaiellaceae bacterium (assembly GCA_051002595.1). Taxonomy (GTDB): domain Bacteria; phylum Actinomycetota; class Thermoleophilia; order Gaiellales; family Gaiellaceae; genus GMQP-bins7. The sequence goes on along the minus strand of JBPCMD010000008.1, from coordinate 8,679 downwards.
CGACACGCTCTCGGGATGCATCGCCGGCGAAGCGGTCGGCCTGAGCAGCGCCACGCCGATCGCTGCGGCCGCGACCGCGAAGATCGCGCCGACAAGGAAGGCGAGCTGGTAACCGCCCGCGAGCGCAACGAGTTCACCGTCGCCCGACGCGGCCAGGCCGTCGGTTCGCGCTGCCGCGAGGCTGGCCAACACGGCTAGGCCGAGCGCGCCGCCCATCATGAACGACGTGTTGACGACGCCTGACGCCAGTCCCGCCTCGCTCGGCTCGACGTCGCTCATCGCCGCCAGCAGCACCGGGTTAAACGCGATCCCTGCGCCCATGCCGAGCAGGATCATGCTCGGGAGCACGTCGACGACGAAGCTCCCGTCGACCGGCGCCCGCGCGAAGAGCAGAAGCCCGAGTGCCGCGAGCAGCAACCCTGCGGCGAGAGGCAGCCTGATACCGAAGCGCAGGACCAGCTTGGCGGAGAGGCCGACCGAGAGCGCACCCATGATCAGGTTCCCCGGCAGGAACGCGAGGCCGACCTCGAGCGGGCTGTACCCGAGCACCAGCTGCAGGTAAAGCGCCGAGAGGAAGAACCACGCGAACATGGCGCCTGCCCAGAGGACGCCGACGACGTTCGCAGTCGCGACATTCCGCAGTCGGAAGAGCCCGAGCGGCATGAGCGGGGCCCGAACGCGCGCTTCGAGGCCGATGAAGAGCGCCATCAGCGCCGCAGCCGCTCCCAACAGCCCGAGTGTCCGACCGGAGATCCACCCGTTCCCGTTGCCGTTCACGATCGCGTAGACGGCGAGCATGAGCGCGGCGGTCACCGTAACCGCGCCCACGATGTCGAGGCGTCCCTTCATGGCGATGCCCGGCGCCGTCGGCAGCAGGCGAAGCGACAGCGCGACGACGGCGACGCCGACGGGGAGGTTGACGAAGAAGATCCACTCCCAGCTGAGCACATCCGTGAGAACACCACCGAGCAAGACGCCGATGCTCCCGCCCCCCGAGGCGACGAATCCGAAGATGCCCATTGCCTTCGCGCGCTCGGCGGGCTGGGTGAAGAGGGTCATCATCAGCGAGAGCGCCACCGCGGAGACAACGGCGCCGCCGACTCCCTGTACCGCGCGCGCCGCGACCAAGACCTCCTGCGAGCTCGCGAGGCCGCAGGCGAGGGAGGCGGCCGTGAAGATCGCGAGGCCGATCAGGAACAGCCGGCGATGCCCGAAAAGGTCACCCAGCCGGCCGCCGAGGAGGAGGAAACCGCCAAAGGTGAGCAGGTACGCGTTGACGACCCAGGCGAGCGACTCCTCCGAGAACCCGAGGTCCTCCTTGATCGACGGGAGGGCGACGCCGACGATCGTCACATCGAGGACGATCATGAGGTCGCCGAGGCAGAGGACGAGTAGCGCCAGCCAGCGGGTGCGGTTGTCGAGGGCCATCAGGTTCTCCTTTCATCGGTCATGAAACAGCAGACCGGCGAAGCGAGCACAACTCATCGGTCGGCCGCTTGCCTCCTCTTGGCAGACTGCCCCGGTGGGGGAACGAGCTCGAGCAGCGGGCACCGGAGCGGTGGCCGCTGCCGTATGGGCCGTCCAGGAGCCACTCGACCAGCGAGTGCTCCGCTGTGACTACTCGGATGTCGCGATCCTCGGTAAGGCCGTGACTCGCGGGCCGGGTTGGCGTCCCACCGGGCTGGCGCTGCATCTCGTCAACGGCGCGTTCTTCGGCCTCGCGTACAACCAGGCACGGCGGATCGTTCCCGGCGTGGCCCCGCGCCAACTGGCACTCGGCATGGCGCTCGCCGAGCACGTTGCGCTCTATCCCCTCTGCTACCTCGTCGACCGCTACCACCCCGCCCGCGGCACGCGCGGGATCCCGCCACTCCTGACGAACCCGCGCGCGTTCGCGCAGGCGACCTGGCGGCACGCGCTCTTCGGCGTCGTGCTCGGCGCGCTCGCAAGCCCTCGCCGCTAGACACCTCGTACGAGTCCGACGAGCCAGCGCGGAATCCCGCGACGCGCGCCTCTCAGCGCCTGGCGAAGCGCGGGCCGCCTCCGGTCCATGGACTCCTTGGTCGTGCCCGCGCCTCACCTCAAAGATGCCAGGATGACCCGATGACGGAGCAAGAAGGCTGGGTCGAGTGGGATGGCCACCGGACGTGGTTTCGGGTCGTCGGCGAGCTCGCGTCGGACCGCGATCCGCTCCTCTGTCTCCACGGCGGACCTGGCTCGACGCACCACTACTTCGCGCCGCTCGAGCGGCTGGCGGCAGACGGTCGCGCCGTCGTCCTGTACGACCAGCTGGGCTGCGGGCGCTCCGACCGGCCGGTGGAGATCGAGTGGAGTCTCGGAGTGTTTCTCGACGAGCTCGAGGTACTGCGCGGAGAGCTCGGTCTCGACCGCGTTCATCTGCTCGGCACTTCCTGGGGAGGGATGCTAGCGCTCGAGCACGCGCTCTCGAGATCGGGCGGGCTGTCGAGCCTCGTCCTCTCATCGACGCTCGCGAGCGTCGATGAGTGGGAAGTGGAGGCGACGCGGCTTCGCGACGAGCTACCGGCCGATGTGCTCGCCGTTCTCGAAGAGCACGCGCACGCCGGAACGTACGACACGCAGGAGTACGAGCAGGCGGAGGCCGTCTTCAACGCGCGCCACTTCTATCGTGGCGGCGTCACCCCGCCCGAGCTCGAGCGGATGCGGCTCGAACGCGGTGGCGAGAGCTACTGCGCGATGTGGGGTCCGAACGAGTGGACGCTCACCGGGGCGCTACGAGGTTGGGATGTGCGCCCGCGGCTTCACGAGCTCGATCTCCCCGCGCTCGTGATCCGGGGCCGTCACGACCTCTCGACGGAAGCGATCGCCGCCACGCTCGTTCGTGGCCTGCCGCAAGCACGCGAGGTCGTGTTCGAGGAGAGCTCGCACACTCCGGTGCTCGAGGAGAGGGAGCGTTATCTCGAGGTCGTGGGCGGCTTCCTGCGAGAAACCGAACGACGGTGAAGACCGCCTAGCGCGCGCTATCGTCAAGGACGTGCTCGAGCGCGCCTTCGAGCTCGGGGTACGCGAACTCGAACCCTTCGCCGCGCAGCCGCTCAGAGACGACGCGCTGCCCGCCGAGCAGCATCTCCTCCCCCATCTCGCCGAGCGCGAGCCGGACGGCGACGCCCGGGAGCGGAAAGATCGTCGGACGACCCAGCACGTTCCCGAGCTTGTCGACGAAGTCGGCATTCCTGACGACACCCGGCGCGGCGAGGTTGTAGACGCCGTCGAGCGGACGCTCGAGCGCGAAGAGATACGCGGCCGCGACGTCGTCGATCGCCACCCAGCTCCACCATTGGCGGCCGTTGCCGACGCGCCCGCCCACGCCCAAGCGGAACGGCAGCAGCATCCGGCCGAGCGCGCCGCCTTCTTTCGACAGTACGAGCCCTTGCCGGAACAGCACGACGCGGACGCCGGCTTGACGCGCGGGCTCGGCCGCCTCCTCCCAGGCCGCGGCGACGTCAGCGAGGAATCCTCCACCACACGCGGAGTCCTCGGTCAGCTCCTGGTCGCCCTGCTGTCCGTAGAACCCGATCGCCGATGCCGCCAGGAGCGCAGGCTGCGGATCGAGCGCCGCGGCGGTCTCCGCGATAAGCCGGGTTCCCTGCACGCGGGAGTCGAGGATTCGTCGGCGCGAGGTCTCGGTCCAGCGCTGGCCGATGTTCTCCCCGGCGAGATGGACGATCGCCTCGACCCCTTCGAGGGCAGCGACGTCGATCGTTCCAGCCGCAGGATCCCAGCTCGCCTCGCCCGCCCCTGGTTTGTCCGCACGAACGAGCGAGACCACCTCGTAGCCGGCATCCCGCAGGACTGGGAGGAGGGCGGACCCGATGAGACCCGAGGCGCCTGTGACCGCGACACGCATCAGCCGAGCTTAGCGCTCCCCGCCGTAAATACGCTCGCACTTCGCACGGCTGCGAACGCTTCGCATGCCGTCGTCCTCAGTCGGGCCAATGTTCTCGAACATTGGCCCTCCCTGCGTCCTGGGCCTGCTCGGTTCTCGCCGGCGAAGCACGACCGTATTCACGGCGGGAAGCACTAAGCTCCAGCGAATGGCCGACGCCCCCTGGCGGTGCTCGCAGTGCGGGACGATCAACGAGCCCGTGGCGAACTCGTGCCGCTCGTGCGGCAAGTGGCCGAGTCTCTTCGATCTCCAGGACAGCGTGGTCGAAGACGACGCGTACGCACTGTCCCAGCGTGACGTGGGCCAACCCGAGGCGTACGTTCCGGACGTCTACGAGCACGAGACGATCCAGGAGCCCGCGTCCTTCGAGCCGGAGCCGTTCGAGCCTGAGCTCGACGAGGTTCCGGAGGAAGAGCCGGAAGGCTCCCGCCGAGCGAGGTGGACCTCCGCGATCGTCCCGGTGGCGCTGCTGGTCTACTTCGCGATCTCGTTCTTTTTCAACGACCGCTCGTAGGGGCGAGGCAGGGGTCAGGCTTCAGCCTGACCCTGGTGAGAGGTCAAGTCGCTAGCGGCTGATAAAGCCGTTCAACCCAAGCACGAGGTCAGGCTGAAGCCTGACCCCAGCCAACTGATCAGCGCGCGAACAGCACCTCGCCCGACTCGAGCGCCTTCACCTCGCCCGCGTCGGTCTCGATCTCGAGCCGGCCGTCCCGCAGGATCTGGACAGCCGTCCCCGGCTCGCCGTCCGCGGTGATCCGGCGCCCGCGGAGGAAGTCGCGCGCGCCGAGGCCGCCGTAGACGCCGTCCAATCCCTGCTCCAGCCACACGTCGTACATGCGCTCGAGCCGGACGAGCAGCGATCCGAGGAGCACCGCGCGGTCGTATGTCGTGCCGGTCGCGGTTCGCAGGGACGCGGGCTCCGTCGGCGCATCGAGCGGGAGCTCGTCGCGCGTCTGGTTCACGTTGATCCCGATGCCGACGACCACGGTCCCGTCGGAGAGCTCGGAGAGGATGCCCGCCACCTTCCGCCGGTTCAGCATCACGTCGTTCGGCCATTTGACCTGGGCGGCGAGCACGACTGCGACCTCGACGGCCTCCGCCACCGCCAGCGCCGCGACGAGAGAAAGCTCCGGCAGGCGGCGGCCCGCTGGCGGCCGGAGCAGCACGGATACGAGGACAGAACTGCCAGGCGGCTCCTCCCACGTCCGCCCCAGACGCCCGCGCCCACCGGTCTGGTGGTCGGTGGCGGCGACGGCCCCCTCCGGCAAGCCGGAGCTGAGGAGCAGCTGCTGCGTCGACTCGCACTCCGGCTCGTACAGGTACGGCTTCCCGAAGCAGCCGCTCAGGTGTGGCTCGACGGCCTCCTGCGTGAGCGTGTCCGTCACGCCGCGCGTTCGACCCGCACCGCGCTCACCTTGAACTCCGGTGTCCCGATGAGCGGGTCGAGCACGTCGTGCGTGAGCCAGTTCACCTTCTGCTCGGCGAAGTGCAGCGCCATCCAGACGAGCCCGGGAAAGACGCGGTCCGAGATATGGGCCGCCGCCTCGAGCTCCCCGCGGCGCGAGACGAGCCGCGCGAGATCGCCTTGGCCGAGACCGAGCGCCGAGGCGTCCTCCGCGGAGATCTCGAAGAACGGCGCCTCCTGCTTGTCGGTGATCCCCGACTCGCGCATCGTCATCGTCGCCGAGTTGTAGTGGTAGAGCGTCCTGCCCGTGGAGAGGACGAGCGGGTACTCGGAGTCAGGCTCCTCGATCGGCCGCTGGTACTCGACCGGGAAGAACTTGCCCTTTCCCGGCGGGCGGGCAGGAGCTGGCGCGTGCAGGAACGGCGTATCGGGCCCGCCGATCTCGGGCACAGGCCACTGAATCCCGTTCTCCTCGATCCGGTCATAGCGGACGCCGTTCCAGTTGGGCGCGAGGTCGGCGAGCTCGTTCCAGACCGACTCCGCGTCGGGGTACTCCGGCCAGTTTGCGCCGAGCGCCTTGGCCATGAGGATCACGATCTCGCGGTCGCCCTTCGCATTTCCCGGGAGCGGCGCCGCCTCGCGAACGCGACTGATCCTTCGCTCGGTGTTCGTGAACGTGCCGTCCTTTTCGGCGAACGAGGACGCGGGGAACACGACGTTTGCGTACTTCCGCGCGGTGTCCTGCAGGAAGATGTCCTGGGAGATCAGGAACTCGAGCTTGCCGAGCCCCTCCTCCACGTGATGTGCGTTGGGCTCGGTCTGGGCGGGGTTCTCCCCGATCAGGTAGAGCGCCTTGACCCGGTCGTCGTGGAGGCCGCTCATCATCTGGTCGAGCCGGTAGCCAGTCGCCTCCGGCACCTCGACACCCCATCTTTCTGCGAACTTCTCTCTCACGTCCGGGTCGTCGACCGGCTGGTAGCCCGGGAGGTACGACGGGTTCGCGCCCGAGTCGTTCAAGCCCTGGACGTTGTTCTGGCCGCGCAGGGCGTTCAGCCCCGTCGACTCGTACCCCAGGTGCCCTGTCATCAGAACGAGGTTCGAGAGCGACCAGATGTTGTCGACGCCGCAGGCGTGCGCGGTGATCCCGAGCGTGTAGAAGATCGCCGCGTGCCGCTCGCTCGCGTACTCGCGGGCGCTGGCGCGGATGTCCTCGGCGGGGACTCCGGTGACCTTCTCCGCGTCCTCCGGCGAGTAGCGCATGACGATCTCGCGAACTGCGTCGAAATCCTCGGTGAAGTCGCGGATGTAGTCCTCGTTCTGGAGTCCCTCGGAGAGGATCGTGTGCATCATCGCGTTCAGGAGCCAGACGTCCGTTCCAGGTCGGAGCTGCAGGTGGCGCTTGGCGAGCTTCGTCAGCCAGATCTTGCGCGGGTCTGCGACGACGAGGGTTGCCCCGTTTCGTACCGCTTTCTTGATCCGGAGCGCGAGCACCGGATGCGCCTCGGTCGTGTTCGAGCCGATGACGAAAAGAAAGCGCGCGTTCTCGATCTCGGGGATCGAGTTGGTGCTAGCTCCTCTGCCCAACGACCTGACCAGGCCGTAAAGAGTCGGAGCGTGTCAGGTCGATTCGCACGAGTGGACGGAGTTCGTCCCGACTCCCGTGCGCGCGAGCTTCTGAGTGAGGTAGTTCTCCTCGTTCGTCAACCGCGCCGAGGAGAGGAAGCCGACCGCTTGCGCGCCGTGGCGTTCGACGACTCCGCGCAGACCGGTGGCTGCGGTCTCGAGCGCATGCTCCCAGGTCGTGGCGTGGAGCTCGCCGTCCTCGCCCCGGACGAGCGGTTCGGTCAGCCGGTCCGGGTGGTGGACGAAGTTGAAGGCGAAGCGGCCCTTGACGCAGAGATTCCCCTCGTTCGGCAGGTACTCGTCCCTCGAGGTGATCTTGACGATGTGCTTCGTCTGGGGATCGAGATTGAGGTCGATCTGGCAGCCGACGCCGCAGAACGTGCAGGTCGTCCGCACCTGCTCGAGCGCGCGCTCGGGCTGTTTCGTGCCCTCCTCGAACTTCTCGTAGATCGCGCCGGTGGGGCACACCGAGAGGCAGCCGCCGCAGAGCTCGCACTCGGTGTCGAGCCAGGAGAGGCCCCAGGTGGGGACGATGCGCGCTTCTCCGCCTCGGCCCTCGAGCGAGAGCGCCGAGCACTGCATGACCTCCTGCGTGTAGCGGACGCAGCGGTTGCAGAGGATGCAGGCGTCCGGGTCGTAGCCCATGAGCTGGTTTCGGTCGTCGTACTCCTCGCGCTTCGCGTCGGGGAGGATCAGCGGAGCTTCGGCGCCGAGCTCGTTCGCCATGTCGAGGAGCTCGTTCGGCCTGCCGCCGGGAGAGGCGTTCAGATGCTCGGAGAGGAGCATCTCGGTCAGGGTTCGCTGGAAGTCGGTGATCGGGCCGTTGGTCGAGAGCACCATCCCTTCGGTGATGCGGGTCGCGCAGGCGGGCATCGGCCGTGGCGCGCCCTCGACGTCGACGACGCACATCCGGCAGCCGCCGTACGGGTCGAGCTTCGAGTCGTGGCAGAGCGTCGGGATGAAGGTGCCGTGCCGCGCGGCCGCGTGCACGATCAGCTCCCCCTCGGGCGCGCTCACCGTCCGGCCGTCGAGGGTGAACTCGACCACGGACCGATCGTACAGCTGTCTCTACCCCCCAGAGAGCTGCATACCGCACGCACGCGCCGCATACGTAGCGAGGATGGCGCGCGTTCCCCGGCCGTCGAGATGGTCAGGGTCTCGTCCAACTGTAGAACCTGTCCGTAGAGGCTTCCCGGAAGCCGGCGCCGACGTAAAGGCTGCGCGCCGCGTCGGTTCCGTAACCGACCTTCAGGCGGCGAGCCCCTCGCCTTGCCAGCCGATCAAGACCAGCGGTGAGCAAGGCGCGGGCCAACCCGCGCCGTTGGTAGGCATCCTCGACCCTCATCGGCTCCACCAGCCCAACCTCGGTCACTGGGTCGAGCCAGAAGAGCGCGTAACCCGCGGTCTGGCCGCCAGCAGTCTCGACGGCAAGATCGAGTGCCGGGTTGTAGAGAGAGCACTGCCGGAGGCGAGCCTCGACCCCATCGCCGCTTCGCTGTCGCATGGGGTGCGGCCTGGTCGTCTCCTCGGCGCGGTCCACGAGCACGAATCCTTCCGGCAGGGAGGCTACGTCGGGCCGGTCCTGGGCATCCATCCAGGTGGTCCCGGATCGGTCGTCGCCGGCCACGAAGCCGGCGCCGGCCAGCAGGCCCAGCAGCTCGACCTCGTCGTCGCGGGCCAGAACTTCGACCGCTTCGAGCCCCAACTCGTCGATGGCTTCGATGGC
>JBPCMD010000007.1:0-10637 GCA_051002595.1 Gaiellaceae bacterium | reverse complement strand
GGCTGCCTCCTGCAGCGTGACGACGTGCCCGAGCCGCTCGAGTTGCGCGACGAGGCGTCGGGCCTGCTTGTCGGGATCGAGCCGGGTGAAGTAGTCGCCTCCGGCGTCGCGGTAGATCTCGCCGGTGCTGAGCATGTGCCAGCAGGCGACGATGATCGAGTGCCGGACGGCCCCGATTGCTCTCTTGTGCCCGCGGCGCGGCTTGAGGCGCCGGTACTGCGCAGAGAGGTAGGTATCGCGGCTGCGGGTGTTTGCCTGGGCGGCCTCGGTGAGCGCGATCCCGAGCCACCCCGACCCTTTGCGGGTGCGTCCGGAGCGGCGCTTGCCGGCGGATTCGTCGTTGCCGGGACACAGTCCGGCCCAGGAGGCGAGCTGCCCGGCGCTCGGGAAGACCGACATGTCGTCGCCGACCTCGGCGACGATCACCTCGGCGGTGCGCCGCTTGCACGCCGGGGATCGTGCAGAGCAGCTCAACCGCCGCCGCGAAAGGGCGGATCTGCTCCTCGATCGCCTCCGAGAGCAGGCTGATCTGCTCGTCGAGGAAGTCGATGTGGGCGAGGATCGCGCCGACGACGATCCCGTGCTCGTGGTCGAAGCGGCCCTCCAATGCCTCCCTGAGCGCCGGCAGCTTCTGGCGCAGCTTGCCCTTGGCGAGGTCGGCGAGCACGGCCGGATCGGTGATGCCGGTGACGAGCGCGTCGAGCATCGCCCGTCCCGAGGCGCCGAGGATGTCCGAGGCGACGCAGTCGAGCTTGATCCCGGTGTCCTCCAAGATCTTTGCAGCCGGTTCGCCTCCCGCTGCCGCTCGCCGCTCTGCGCTTTGCGATAGCGGGTCAGGTTGCGCAGTGTGCGGATCGGCTTCGGCGGCACGAAGCTCGCCCGCAACAGGCCAGCCTCCAAGAGCTGGCAGAGCCAGGCCGCGTCGGAGACGTCGGTCTTGCGGCCCGGCACCTGCTTGACGTGGCGGGCGTTACAGAGCAGACACTCGAACTCGTCCTCGAGGATCGCCCAAGGAGGCTTCCAGTACACACCGCTCGCTTCCATCGCGACCTGGGTAGGTGGCGCCGTGCGCTTTCAGCCAATCGCGTCAGCGCCAGCAGGCCCTGCACCGTCGTCTTTAACTCGGCGACGTGCTGCTCGCGTCCGCGCCTGCCGGGGACGCGCACACACGCCGTCACCTGCTCCTTGTGCACGTCCAGCGCCGCCGGACGCTCGATCACCGTCTTCATCTCGCTGCTCCCTTCCCGCTCGACGACACGATCGTCGCCTGGGGAGCCTCGGAAACTGACGAGTCTGATGGTCGTGCTCTACGGCAACAGTCCGGGGTGCCGGCGAGGCTCCCACGCCAAACTAAACACAGGCTCACGGGCACCAAGGGAAACCGGCGTCAGCAGGCGACCCGCGGATGATCGCCGATTTCATCCGCCCGCGGGTGGCCGACCGGCCATGGCTAACTAAACGGATACGCTCGCGCGGAGATGGCCGGTGGGCGAGTTGCGGTGATCACGGGAGCGTCCTCGGGGATCGGGGAGGCGACTGCGCGGGAGCTAGCGCGCCGCGGCTGGCGCTGCGTCTTGCTTGCACGACGGGCTGACCGGCTCGAACAGGTGGCGAGCGAGATCGGCGGGGAGTGGGAGCTCTGCGACGTCTCCTCGCGCGAGCAGGTGAACGACGTCGCGTCGCGTGTATTGGGGAGGCATCCGGAGGTAGGGCTTCTCCTGAACAACGCAGGTATGCCGGCTCGCGGAAGCTTCCTCGAGATCGATCCCGAGCTCGTCGAGCGGGTGATCGACGTGAATTATCTCGGCGGGGTGTGGTGCCTACGAGCGTTCCTGACTGGGCTGCGACGCGCGGCTCGCTCTGGCTCTGGCGGAGCACATCTGGTAAATCTCGTCTCCGTGGCCGGGACCGTCGCATTCGCGCCGGCCGGCGCCTATGCCGCGTCGAAGCATGCGCAGCTTGCGTTCTCGCGGTCGACCGCTGCGTTGCTTCGCGGCAGTGGGATCGGCGTGCTCACGGTCATGCCGGGTTTCGTGGAGACGGAGGGGTTTCCGCAGAAGTCGGTTCTCTCGAGCCGGATCCTGCGACGATTCGTGATCGAGCCGGATGAGCTTGCGACCAAGATCGTCGACGCGGTCGAGAGGGGCAAGCACGAGCTCACGGTGCCCTGGTTCCCTTATCGCCCGATCTCGGTCGCGCAGGCGCTCATACCGAGCATCGTGGGTCGCTTCGTGGGCGCATCCGGCTACCGCAGGGAGCTCGAAAAACCTGGGTCTGACCCTGGACGTGTCCGCTAGGGACAGGGTAGCGGCAACAAGAGCGTGACGATTTGTCCACATGGGTTGGAGCGAACGGCGGGAGGCGCTTTCATGCGTGAACTGTGCCGCGGGTGCTGCGAACCTCACTTCCAGACGGCTACTTCCATGTCGTCTCGCGCGGGGTTGATGGCTGCGCCATCGTTCGAGACGACGCGGACCGGCGGATGCTCCTCGCACACCTGCGCATCTGCGTGGAGCGTTACGACTGGACCATCCATGCGCTCTGCCTGATGACGACCCACTACCACCTCGTGCTCCACGCCACGCGAATCCAGCTCTCGAACGGAGTCCAGCGGCTGAATGGTCGTTTCGCGCAGCTGTTCAACGAGCGGCACCTCCGCTTCGGCCATCTCTTCGCCGACCGCTTCAAGTCCAGGGTCATCGAAGGGGAGCGTCATCTATGGGAAGCGTGCCGCTACGTCGTCGAGAATCCGGTCCGCGCCGGAATCTGTGATTCCGTCGAAGACTGGCCGTGGGCCCACAGCCGCTACGGGACAAGAAACGAGCACGAGCTACGGGCCGGGCTTGCGAGCGACATACCAACCGACCTCGATCTCGAAGACCGAGCCGGGCGCGAGCCCGCGCAGGCGCACCCTTTCCTCCTCGGGAACCTCCGCGAGCTCGAGGCGCCGCTCGAGGTCGATCCGCTCGCGAGTCACCTCGTGCGTGACCAAGACGAGATCGTTCGCGTCCAAAAACCCGTGAATGTCCGCATCTGGCAGAAGCCGCTGGTGGGTCGGGTCGCGGAGCCGCTCGAACCGGTCCAGCTCGAGGCTTCGCAGGGGATCGACCGAGCCGAGCTGGTCGGCGATGAGCACCCGGCCTCCCGGCCGCGTGACGCGAGCCAGCTCGGAGACGGCGAGCTCGGGGCGACGGACGTGGTGGAGGACGCGAAGGCAGCCGGCGATGTCGAAAGTGGCGTAGCCGAACGGGAGCGCCGTCGCGTCGCCCTCATCGAAGCGGACGTTCTCGGGCGCGATCCCGCGGCCCGCGTCCAGATAGTCCGCCCGTGCATCGACGGCGACCACTTCCCCCACATACGGGGCGAGCGCGAACGCGAACGAGCCGGTGCCCGATCCGGCGTCGAGAGCGACCTCGTTCCCGGTGAACGGTCCCAGCAGGCGGCGCACACGCTCGCCGAGCTCGGCCGCGCGCTCTTCCTGCAGCGCGAGTCGAAGCCGCACGCTCACGCGCCCACGTCCTCCTCGGACGCGAGAGAACGAGCGAGCGCGAGGGCTTCCTCCCTCGTGGAGACCGTTCCGACTGCGCGCTCCTCCTCGATGATCGCGAGGATACGTCCGATTTCGGGGCCCGGTGTCAGACCGAGCTCGTCTCCGCGCACGAGTGGCTCCTCCGGGTCGCCGCGACGAGCTTTCTCCACGGCCCCTGCCAGCTCGGGCGCGCCGAGGAACGCGAGCGCGTCGAGAGCCCACGGCTCCGTGGCTCGGCGAAACCGGTGGATCGCGCGCGCCGACTCGTCTTCCGGGCGACGGGCCCGCAAGAGCGCGGCCGCGTATCGCCGCAGGTCGCGCGAGATCGGAAGCTTGCGCAGCCGCTCCCTGAAGACTGCGACCAGCCGGAAGTCGGGGGCATCGAGCGCGTCCAATGGACCCGCGAGGTCGCCGCCGAGCGGCTCGAGCAGGCCGAGCTCGGCAAGTCGACGGTAACCCGCAGACGAGAGGCGGCGAAGCTCGCCCAGGGTGCGCTCGCCGGCCGGCTCGGCGGTGAGCGAAGCCGATTCCCGGACAAGCTCCTCCGTGCGCTCGGCCAAACGGAACCCCAGCTCGTCCTCGAGTCGCACCGCGCGAAGTAGGCGCAGGGGATCATCCTGGAAGACGGTCTCCGCCACCACGCGGATGACGCCCGTCGCGAGATCTGCACGACCCCCGTGCGGATCGCGCAGCTCACCGCCGTCAGTCGGAACGGCCATGGCATTGAACGTGAAGTCGCGCGTCGCAAGGTCCTCGTCGATCCCGCTCGGGAGAGGAGTGAAGTCGATGGTCTCCTCGAGGCTCTGCGTCACCACTCGCCAGGCGCCATGCCGCTCCGAAAGAGGAAAAGGAGCGCCGCCGAAGCGCTTCGCGAAACGGTTCGCGGCTGCCCTCGGCTCGCGGCAGGCGACGTCGATGTCGAGCACAGGCCGGCCGAGCAGAAAGTCGCGGATGGCCCCACCGACGATCCAAGCCTCCTCTCCTCCGAGGATCTCGGCGATTCGGACGTCATGCATCCCGGACCACGCGCTTCGCGCGCGCCGAGCTCGTGTCGAGTCTCGTGACGATCTCGTATCCGATCGTGTCTGCGGCGCGCGCGTGCTCCTCGACCAGAATCCCGTCGCCGATCAGCGTGACCGGGGCGCCGACGGCGACCTCGCTGTCGAGCTCGACCGCGATCGCATCCATCGAGACCGTCCCTACGACGCGCCGCCGGTGACCATCGACCAGGACCTCCGTCCCCGTCATGTCGCGCCGAAACCCGTCCGCGTAGCCCACCGGCACCACACCGATCCAGGAGGGCTCCACCGCGGTGTACCGGCGCCCGTAGCCGGTGCTGTCCCCTGCCTCGAGCCGTTTCGCGAGCGCGACGTAAGACTGCCAGCGAAGCGCGGGCTCGAGCCCGTCCAGCGACGGATCGCTGCCAAACGCGGAGATGCCGTACAGCGCTATGCCGCAGCGGACCGCATCGAACGACGCTCTCGGGTAGCGCAGCGTCCCCGCGCTGTTTCCAAGGTGGCGGACGAGCGTGTGATCGAGCCCGGCAGTAGCCTCTCGAAAGCGGTCGATCTGGAGGTTCGTGAACTCCGCGTCGGACTCGGCTGCAGCGAGATGACTCATGACTCCGACCACGTCTCCGGTCGGTGACTTGAGCTCGGAAAGGCCCCATCTGCCCATCCCTGTGTCGACCTTCAGATGGACACGCACGCCTTCGGGAATCGCGCCGGCGGCGGCCACCAGCTCCAGTTGGGCGGCGCGCGCTTCACCCACTTCCCGCTCGTTGGCCGGGCCCATGACGAGGATGCGCGCCGCGTCCAGGGCCGGTACCGCTCGAAGCTCCAAAGCCTCGTCCACCGTCGCGACACACAGGGCGGTCGCGCCTCCACGGAGCGCGGCGCGCGCGACATCGGCGGCGCCGTGACCGTATCCGTTCGCCTTGACGACTGCCCAGAGCTCAGCCCCACCGGCGACCCGCAAGAGCGTCTCCGCGTTGCGGCGGATGGCGCCCAGATCGAGTGTGAAGCTCGAACGCTCCACGAGCTCACTGCTCCAGCGCATGCGGGAGCAAGCCGAGGAGATCGCTCGCAATCAGCCCCGTGCCAGGAGCGGCGAGCATCGCTGCGCGACCGTGAGCCACCGCGGCTGCCTCGGCTGCCGTGGCGGCGTCAACGCCTTTGGACAGGAATGCCGCCGTGATCCCGGTGAGGACGTCGCCCGTGCCGGCGGTCGCGAGCGCGGGCGGTCCGAGATCGGAGACGACGACCCCGGCGCCCGGGGCCGCGATGATCGTGTCGGGGCCTTTCAGCACCACGACGACCCCGAATCGCTCCGCTGCCTGTCGCGCGGCTTCCAAACGGTGCGCCCCAACCCACTCCGCATCGCTTCCGAGCAGCCGGGCGAGCTCTCCGGCGTGCGGCGTGAGCACCGTCGGAGCGGCGCGCTCGAATGGCTCGAGCTCGAAGAGCGCGTCGGCGTCGACGACAGCGGGGAGGTCGATCCGATCGAGGAGCTCGCGGACGAGCGCCTGCCGTCCGGCGGCCCGACCCAGTCCCGGTCCGAGCGCGATCGCCCCAGCCCTCTCGGCAGCTGCGACGATCGTGTCGACGGCGTCCTCCTCGGTCCAACCGATCTTGACTGCCTCCAGGACCAGAGACTCCGCCACGGGCAAAGACTCGACGGGAACCGCGAGCGTGACGTAGCCGGCATCCGCGCGAAAGGCCGCAAGGGCGGCGAGGCAGGCGGCGCCCGTCATGCCCGGCTGACCGCCGATTACGAGCACCGAGCCGGCCGTGTACTTCGTGTCTCCCAGGGCGCGCCGCGGGACGAGCTCGAGCAGGGCAGAAGTCGCGCGGCGGTGCTCGGTCGCGATCTGCTCGAGCCCGATGTCCGCGACCACCACCCGCCCGGCGTGCAGGCGGCCGGGCGCGACCACAAGCCCGAGCTTGGGCGCATGAAACGTCACGGTGAGATCGGCATCGACGACCGCGCCGACGACCTCGCCGGTCGAGGCATCGATCCCGGAAGGCAGGTCGACGGACACGACAGGAGCGTCAGCCGCATTTATCCGCTCGATGACCGCAGCCGCATCCGGTCGTGGCTCACCGCGAAATCCGGTTCCGAAGACCGCGTCCACGATTACGTCGTATCCCTCCACGTCCGCGGTCTCGTAGGCCTCGAAGCCGGCTTCTTGCAGGATCCGGGCGGCCACGCGGCCGTCTCCGCCGTTCGCGCCTCCACCACACACACACGCGAACCGCCGCGCCTCCGGGAAGGCCAGCATCGCCTCGCGCGCGACCGCGGCCCCGGCACGTTCCATCAGCTCCGAAACGGTGTCGGGAAAGCCCGGATACCGCTCCTCGGCGGCGCGCATCTCGGCTGCCGTATAGAGCGGCTCGTACATCCTCACTCGCGTGGAGCGACGACGCAAATGGCGGCCGCGAGCTCCCGCGAGTGCGTCATGGAGAGGTCGATCGAGCCCGCGCTCACCCGCTCCGCGAACGCCGCGGTTCGCCCGGAAAGGCTGACGCCGGGCTTCGGCCGGCCGACGATCTCCACCTCCCTCCAGGTGAAGCGAACGCCGCAGCCGAGCGCCTTGCCGACCGCCTCCTTCCCGGCGAAGCGCGCCGCGTAGCTCTCGGCGGGATCGGCACGGGAGTCGCAGTACGTCCGCTCGGCCTCGGTGAAACAGCGCTCGCGAAACCCAGGGCGCTCGAGGGCGCGTCGCACGCGCTCGATCTCGATCAGGTCGACCCCGACCTTCACCGGGGAAGGCCCCCGGTCAGGTCCTCTTCGAGCAGGGCGGGGAACTGGGCCAGCGAGGAGACGACGATGTCCGGGGAGGCTTCGGCAGTCTCGAGCGTTTCGGGGCGAAACTTTCCGGTCCGCACGAGCGCCGTCCGCATGCCGAAGAGACGCGCGCCACGGATGTCCGACTCGATGTCGTCGGTGACGAGCCAGGTCAGCTCGGGCTCAGCCTCGAGGACGTCGAGCGCGGCCGCGAAGTACGAGGGGCTCGGCTTTCCGAGCACGGTCGCCTCGACGCCGGTCGCATACTCGAGCCCGGCCACGAAGGCGCCTGAGTCGAGCATGGGCCCACGGCTCGTCTGCCACCACCTGTTCTTGTGCAGGCAATAGAGCGAGGCGCCGAGCTGAATCTCGCCGAAAGCACGCGCGAGATTCATGTAGCTGAACACCTGGTTCGGCTCGAGCGTCTCGTCGCACCCTCCGATGAGCACCGCGTCTGAGTCGTGCCCGACGAGCTCGAGCCCGTCGAGATCGGGGACGATCGACGTCATCGCGAGCGCCAGCACCCGCTTGCCGGCCAGCTCGCGCGCCGCTGCGCCCGCCGGCGTCTGGAGCTCGAGATCCTCCAGCGAGAACTCCATGCGCCGGAGCTCCTCGGCCAGACGGGCCCGCGGCCGCGTGGAGTTGTTCGAGACGAAACGGAGCGCATGACCTGCCTCTCGCAGCTCGGCGACGGCGTCGACAGCGCCCGGGATCGGCTCGCCCGAGACGTGCAGCACACCGTCGATGTCCAGCAGAATGCAGGCCATGGAGCGTGAGTCTATTCGGGTCACACGCTCCGTCTCCTTGCCGGTTTCGGAGATCGAGCTCAGGGTCTCGCGCTCGAGCGGGCCTGGTGGGCAGCACGCCCAGAAGTCGTCGACGCGCGTGGAGGCGGTGCTCGATGTCGAGGCGTCGGCGGCGCTGTCGGAGGTGCAGAAGCGGCGCGTGACGGGGAAGCAGGGGCCGGTGCTGCGGGCTGTCGCCCAAGACGAGCGGAGCCAGTCACGCAACCGGGAGCTCGCGACGGAGCGTCTGGTCGAGAAGCTCCGCCAGGCGCTCGCCGTCCCGCGGCGGCGCGTGGAGACGAAGCCGACCAAGTCGGCACGCGAGCGACGGCTCGATTCGAAGCGCCGCCGCGCCAGGACGAAACAGCTTCGCCGGCCGCCATCGGGCGAGTAAGAGCCGCAGAAGAACCTGCCGAGCCGACGCGGCCGCGTTCCTAACAGTGCCTGTCCCTGTAAGCGTGAAAAGTCGGCGCGGATCTGCGCACAGGTCCAGTGTCCGAGCGAGACGGCGCCCGCGTAGGATCGAGGCGTGGACGTGGTCAACCTCGCCAGGCTCTTGCCAGAGCTGCCGACTGCGCGCACACAGCTGCTCGACAACCTCGGGCGCACTCGTCGCGAGGTCGGCCCGATCACGCGCGAGCTGTCGGATGCGCTCGCCGATCACATGAACATCCGCCGCGGCGAGGTGCACGAGGTCGTGTCCTTCTATTCGTTCCTGCAGACGCCGGCGGACGCGCTCCGCGTCTGCACCGGCCCGATCTGCGACTGCTATGGGGGACGCGGGCTCCTCGCCAGCACTCCGGGCGCGATCGAGGTCGCGTGCCTCGGCCACTGCGACCTCGCCCCGGTGATGACACGCGGCGACGAGATCATCCCCGCGGTCACACACGCGACGAACGACGGCCCAGCGATCGGGCTGGGACGACGCGACGAGACGCTCACCGACTACGAGGCGCGCGGCGGTCTCGAGTTGGCTCGCAATCCGCTCTCACCCGAGCGCATCGTCGAGGAGCTCAAGGCGTCGGGTCTCACCGGGTACGGCGGCGCCGGGTTTCCCACGGGGATCAAATGGGAGGCCGTCTCGCGCGAGCCGGGCCCGCGGTTCGTGGTCGTCAACGCCGACGAGGGCGAGCCCGGGACGATCAAGGATCGCTACGTCATGGAGCTCCGCCCGCACCTGTTCCTCGAAGGCGTTCTGATCGCTATGAGCTTCGCCGAGGCGACCGAGGGACTGATCTACCTGCGCGAGGAGTACGCCACTGCTCGTAACAGACTGTTACAAGGAATCGACGAGCTCCGTGCCGCAGGGCTGCTCGCCGGCCGCTCGCTCGGGCTCGTGATCGGCGCGGGCGCGTACATCGCAGGCGAGGAGACGGCGATGCTGGAGTCGATGGAGGGTCGGCGCGCGATGCCGCGCCTCCGGCCACCGTTCCCGGCTCAGGTCGGATACCTCGGCCGCCCGACGCTGATCAACAACGTGGAGACGCTCGCGCACCTCCCTGCGATCCTCCGAAACGGCGGCGCCTGGTGGGCCGCGCTCGGCACGCGCGAGGCGGCGGGGACGCGGCTGTGGTCGGTCTCAGGCGCCGTGCCGCGACCCGGTTGCTACGAGGCGCCGAACGGGATTACGACACGCGAGCTCGTCGACGACTATGCGGGCGGCTTCGAGGGGGAGCCAGGCGCGATCGTCCCCGGCGGCGCGGCGAGTGGAATCCTCCCCCTCTCGGCCATCGACACGCCGCTGACGCGCGACTCCCTCCGCGAATACGGCGCCGGCGTCGGATCCGCCGCGCTTCAGGTCTTCCCGAAGACCTACTCGCCGCTCCGTCTGCTCTCCGAGACGATGCGCTTCTTCGCCGAGGAGTCGTGCCAGAAGTGCACGCCCTGCCGGATCGGAAACCGCGCGCTCCACCATCTCTGCGAGGAGCTCGAGCACGGTCGGGCGCCAATGACTAGAGAGAAGGTCGATGAATGGCTGCTCGCAATGGAGAAGACGTCGATCTGCGGGCTAGGCCAGGCCTCCCCAATCCCGGTTCGGAACGCGATGGAGCACTGGCCCGAGCTATTTGCGCCGCTTGGCTGACGCCGACCGCCACCTTGCCGTTCATAGGATGGTCGCATGCCGGTCCATGAGGTGCAGGCCTCGAGCCGCGAGTACCTGGCTCTCGCGACGGCGCTCCTGCAGCGCGCTCGCCTCGCGGACACGGACGCGGGGTTATGGGAAGCCGCTGATCTTCAGTGGTGGTGGCGCACGCCTCGGCGCTCGGATGCGATCGACCACCTCTTCTGGGTCGATGACGACGGACCCGTTGCGGGCGTCGTACTGACGGACTGGGGTCGAGCATGGGGGTGCGATCCCATCGTCGTTCCCGGGGCCTCGACCGTTCCGCTTCCCACCGTATGGGCGCGCGCCATCGAAGCCATCGACGAGTTGGGGCTCGAAGCGGTCGAAGTTCTGGCCCGCGACGACGAGGTCGAGCTGCTGGGCCTGCTGGCCGGCGCCGGCTTCGTGGCCGGCGACGACCGATCCGGGACCA
>JBPCMD010000006.1:0-24885 GCA_051002595.1 Gaiellaceae bacterium | reverse complement strand
CGACGGCGACGTCGAGGGGGCCGTCGCCGACCTCGAACATGTCGAGCTCCACCGTCTGACCGCGTCCCGGGACGGTAATCCGCGTCACGGTATCGTCGTCGAAGTTCGTCACCCAGAGCGCGCCTTGGCCGACGGCGATCGCCGTCGGTGACTTGCCCACCGTGATGTCCCGCAGCCGCTTGATCGTGGACGTGTCGACCTCGATGACGGAGTTCGCGGCGCGGTCGACGATCCAGAGCGACTCGAGCCCGAAGACAATGTCCGAGAAAACGGGGAGCACGGAGCTCGGAGACGTCAACAGGCCCGCCTCCAGGCCCACCCGCGCCGCCGCGCCGGTCCGCAAATCGATGCGGCCGAGGTCCGCAGCCTCGCATGCAAACCACACGGCACGACCACCCACCGCCAGGCTCGCGCGAGGCGCGCCGCAGGGAATCCCCTCGCCGAGAGCCGGGATCGGGCTGGCGGCCTCGTCCTGCTCCGGATTGATGCGCGCCAGCTCCGCCAGCGCGCCGAGGGCGACCCAGACGGTTCCGTTTCCGACCACGACGTCGCTCGGGTAGTCGCCCACATCGATGGTCCGGCCTCGCTCGTGTGTCACAGGGTCGATTCGAGACACCGTCTCGTCCTCGACGTTGGCGACCCAGACGGCGCCCTCGCCGACCGCGACGGACTCGGGGTCGATGCCGACGGGAACCTCGGCGACGATCTCGTTGGAGGACGGGTCGACGACACCGACGGAGTTGGGGGAGACGACGGAAAGACCGTCACCCGAATCGCGGAGGAGGACGAAGGCCAGCGCCGCCGCGACCACAACAGCGAGCGCGGCGGCGACCGGGAGCGCCCAGCGTCGCGTGCTCGTCGGAGCAGGGGCCGTCTCGATGAGGCCGAGCGAAGAACAGCCGGCGGAGACGAGCTCGCCGGCCGTCCCGTATCTCCGGCCAGGTTCTTTGGCGAGAGCACGGCCGAGAACGGCGTCGATCGCCTTCGGAAGCTCGGGGCGCACCTCGCTCGGACGCGGCGGCTGCTCGTGCACGTGCGCCCAGAGGAGGGCGACGTCCGTAGCCCGCGGGAAGGGCGGCTGCCCGGTCAGGCACTCGTAGAGGACGCAGCCGAGCGAGTAGAGATCGGCCTGGGCGTCAACCTCGCCGCCCGTGATCTGCTCGGGGGCGACGTACTCGAGGGTGCCAACGACGTCTCCGGGCGCGGAGATGCCGCTGAGAGAGCCGGTGCGCTTGGTCAGACCGAAGTCGGCGAGGTAGCAATGCTCCTTGCCGGCCGCGAAGGCCATCAGGACGTTCGACGGCTTGACGTCTCGATGTACGAGGCCCTTCTCGTGGGCCGCGTCCAGGGCCTCTGCGACCTGCTCGAGAAGGTCGATCGCGCGGCGCGGAGCGAGCGCGCCGCCTTCGTGCAGTAGCTTCGCGAGGTCGGTCCCCTCGACGTAGCGCATGGCGAGGAAGAGGGCGCCGTCCTCGTCTCCGGCCTTGAAAATGGGGACGATGTGGGGATGGTCGAGGGAGGCAGCGATTCTCGACTCGCGGAGGAAGCGCTCGCGGAAGCGACTGTCTTCGGCAAGCTCGGGAGCGATTACCTTGAGCGCGACCTTGCGCCCGAGGCCCAGCTCCTCGGCACGGTAGACGGCGCCCATCCCCCCACGGCCAATGAGCGCCTCGATCTGGTAGCCGGCGCGCTCGCTCCCGACTACCGCGTCGGAGCTCTTCTGTACCCCCACCCGGCAAGTGTGTGTCAAACACGTGACACTTGCAACCTCGCGCGGGCGAAGGACAGGGAGCCGCGCCGCTCCTCCTCTCGGCAGGGAGCCGACTGGGAGGAGCGCACGGGCACATCTAAGACTCGCCCTTCACAACCCGGTTCTTTCCAAACGACTGCCCACCCTTGACCCGGGAGCGGCTAGCTGCGTGTGATGCACATCTAAGACTCGCGCCTGAGAAACCGATTCTTCTTAAACGAACTGCCCACTGTTGACCTCCCGGCGGCCGACTGGGTTTGCGGACGGTGGTCATCCGGCATTCAGTGGCCGCGAGGAGGCACTGGTGTCAACTGCCCGGGAGGCTCTCGCTCAACCAGGAGTTCGCTGGCCTCGTCCGACTCCGCCTTCTCGAGGATCTCAATGACCGTATCGAGGTCCGCTACGGAGAGCTTTGTCAGGTCGAGCCATCGCGTCAGGTCGAACGACGTGTGGTGTTCGACGTCTAGGTCCACCGCCTGAACCGCCTTGCCGAAGCCCCGGTCGCTGAGCCACTTTGCAGCCTCCATTCGGTCGACAGTCCCTTTGCATCTCATCGGTCATGACAGAGAGCATGTACTCAGCGATAACCTCGCCGTCGTCGCCGACGAGCTCGCGCACTCGGCGGGTGAGGCCCTTCGGGCGACCCCCAGGGTTCCCCGATTGGCCCGACGACACAGCTGAGAACCACTGGATTGACGTCGCTGCTCTCCCGGCACGTCGCGCGATTCGAGCCGTTCTCGTTCTCCTGAAACACCGTGCATGAAATCGGCCCTGGATCCCCGGACGGGCTGCACTCGAACTTGTTCTGACCGGCCTGAGCCATCTGGACGACTACGCCCCTCGCAGCCGTGCAGTTCCAGGCAAAGCCGGGGCAATTCGGCCCGGCATAGTTTCGTACGCCACGCTGGATCACGGCTCGGCTGGGATCGATCCCGAGCGAGCGCGCAGATACGTCTTGATCTTAGGAACACTGGACAGGTCGACGCTCTTGGCCCGCGCGAGCGTGTCCACGTTCGCCAACGCCGGATCGGCTGTCGGCTGGGGTGTGCTTGCTGCCGCGCTCGGGATCACCGCAAGGACGGCGAGCGCCACAAGTCCCAGTCAGAGCCGCAGTACGGACGATACGTCTCCGATATACCCTCACCTCAGACCCCTTTCCCTATTCGACGTGCGGACTCTCCTCTCCGAAGGCGAATCGCACCATGGCCGGCGAATCGGACACAGTTTGTCCTCCGATCCAGGACAGTCACCTGTGCCAACGGGCCAGGGTTCCAATCGCGAGCAGGCCGTAATAGGATCGCGTTCATGGCCCTCGGCAAGAACGCCAAGATCGAGCTCCTGAAACGCGTACCGCTCTTCGCAGGGTGCTCGAAGGCGGAGCTCCGCGAGGTCGCGCTGAGCGCGGACGAGCTCGACCTGCGCGACGGCTATGTCCTCACCCGCGAGGGCAAGCCAGGGCGAGAGTTCTTCGTCCTCGTCGAAGGAACAGCCCGCGTGACGAAGGGTGAGAAGAAGCTCGCAGACCTGAGCGGCGGAGACTGGTTCGGCGAGATCGCGCTCCTTACCCATACCCCGCGCACAGCGACCGTGACCGCGACGTCGCCGGTACGCGTTCTGGTGGTCACGGATCGCGCGTTTCGGCGCGTCGTCGAGACGATGCCGAGGATCGCGATCAAGGTCCTGGCGAGCGTCGGGCAGCGGCTCGAGCACGACGCGCGCAGCTAGGAGATCTTGAAGAGCGGAGCACGGCGACCGCGGCCGCGAAGCGGACGCCTTTAGGGATTTTCGCGCGACGCAAGTTTCGCGCTAGCGGAATTTTGGTCTGCGCACTAGGCGAGCGCGGCTTCGCCCAGGAGCGCGCGCGCCTCGGCGTAGAAGTCGGCATCCGGCTTCACGCGGTAATCGGGGCCGAGGGCCAGCGTGCGCGCGCCGAGCGACGTCTCGAGCGCGACGTAGACGGGAGCTTCGCCGGGAAAGTCCTTGACGAGCGTCGCAAGCTCGCGAATGAGCCCGGCCGGGGCTTCGCGAGCGTCGATCCGCAGCCGCACCTCGCGCCGGACCGGCGTCGACTCGAACGGGGTCACCTCCAACGCCACCAGCTTGGTCTCGCCCGCCTGCTTGTGATCGACACGCCCCTTGACGATCAGCATGCGATCGGCTTCGAGGTGGTCGCGCGCGGCGGCATAGGTCGAGTTGAAGACGACGATCTCCACGCTTCCGCTGGGATCGTCGAGGGTCGCGAAGACCATCGGCTCGCCGCGCTTGGTCGTCATCTGCTTGAGAGCGGCGACGATCCCTCCCACCACGACGACCTCGCCGTCGCGGCGACGCTCGACATCGGCGAGGGTGCAGTCGGTCTTGCGCCTGAGCTCGCCCGCGACCTTCTCCAACGGGTGCTCGGAGACGTACAGCCCGAGCGTCTCCTTCTCCAGGCGGAGCAGCTCGCGCTCGTCGAACTCGCCCGAAGGGATCGCCGGGTGGTGTCTCTCCCCAGGCGCCTCCTCGACCTCGCCGAAGCCGCCGTCGAAGATCGAGGCCTGCCCCGCAAGACGGTCGGCAGCGTGCTTCTGACCCAACCCGAGCGCGCTGTCCAGCACCGCGAGCATCCCCATACGCGTCGCGCCCGTGGAATCCAGAGCCCCGCACTTGACGAGTGACTCGAGCGCTCGCCGGTTGACGGCCTGCGGATCCGCGCGCTCGGTGAGCTCCCAGATCGACGTGAACGGCCCGCCCTCGCGGCGCGCCCGGACGATCGCCTCGGCGGCGGACTCCCCCACGTTCTTCACCGCATTCAACCCGAAGTGGATCGTCCCCTCCACGATGGCGAAGTCGTGCTGCGAGGAGTTCGCGTCCGGCGGCCGTACGTCGATGCCCATCTCCCGGCAGGCGTTGACATAGAACGGCACGCGGTCCTTCGTGTTCATGACCGAGGAGATGAGCGCGGCCATGTACTCGCGCGGGTGGTTGGCCTTGAGCCAAGCCGTGCGGTAGGCGATCAACGCATAGCAGGCAGCGTGCGCCTTGTTGAAGGAGTAGTCCTGAGAGGACTCCATGTCTTTCCAGAGCTGCTGCGCGACTCCGGCTGCCACGTCGTTCTGCGCGCATCCCTCGAGGAACTTGTCCTTGAGGGAGGCCATCAGCGCATGGATCTTCTTCCCGATTGCTTTCCGCAGGGTTTCAGCCTCCGCTGGCGCGAAACCGCCGAGCTGCTTAGCGATCTCCATGTACTGCTCCTGGTAGATGCAGATCGCGTAGCTCCCGCCGGTGATGGCCTCGAGCCGTGGATCGGCGAAGGCGACCTGCTCCTTGCCGTGCTTGCGGGCGGCGTAGGTCGGGATGTAGCCCATCGGCCCCGGCCGGTAGAGCGCGACGAGCGCGATCAAGTCCTCGAACTCCGTCGGCTTGACGAGACGCAGAGCCTCGCGCATGCCGGACGACTCGAACTGGAAGACCCCGGTCGACTCGCCGCGGGCGAGCATGGCGTAGGTCGGGCCGTCCTCGAGCGCGAGCGTGCCGATGTCGACCCCGCCGATGAGCTCCACGGCCTTGTCGATCACGTCCAGGTTGCGCAGGCCGAGGAAGTCCATCTTCAGGAGGCCGAGCTCGACGACGTCGTGCATCCCGAGCTGCGTCACGACCTCCTGATCCGAGCCCTTCTGTTGCAGCGGCACGAGCTCGATCAGCGGCTGCGCGCCGATGACGACTCCCGCCGCATGGATCGAATCCGCGCGGGTGAGCCCCTCGAGCGGTTGTGCGAGATCGAGGATCTCCTTCGCGACTGGGTCCGAGTCGACCGCCTGCCGCAGCTCCGAGCCGGGGCGAAGCGACTCGGTGAGCGTCTGTCCCGGACCTTCCGGGACGAGCTTCGCGATCCGGTCGACGACGCCGTAGGGGATGTCGAGCACGCGGCCCGCGTCTCGGATCGCGGCTCGGGCGGCCATCGTCGAGAAGGTGATGATCTGGGCGACCCGGTCGCGTCCATACTTCTCGGCGACGTAGTTGATGACCCGGTCGCGACCGGCGACCGAGAAATCGATGTCCATGTCGGGCAGGTCTTTGCGCGCCGGGTTCAGGAAGCGCTCGAAGAGCAGGCCGTAGCGCATCGGGTCGACGTCGGTGATCTCGAGGCAGTAGGCGGCGAGCGAGCCGGCGGAGGAGCCGCGCCCAGGCCCCACGCTGACCCCGTTCTGCTTGGCGAAGTGGATGAAGTCCCAGACGATGAGGAAGTAGTCCGCGAAGCCCATCTCGCGAACCGTCTTCAGCTCGAAGCGGAGCCGCTCGTGGAGCTCCGGTGTGGCCTTGCCGTAGCGCTTGAGCAAGCCCTTCTCGCACAGCTCGACCAGGTAGTCGAAAGCATCGCGGCCCTCCGGCACCGGGTAGCGCGGCAGCAAGATCCTCCCGAGCTCGATCTCGACCGAGCAGCGCTCAGCCACCTCGAGCGTCCGCGCGAGGGCATGCTCGTACCCGACGAAGTCGCCCGCCATCTCCTCGGGCGTCTTGAAGAAGAACTCGTTCGTGTCGAAACGCCAGTGCGCGGGGTTCTTCAACGTGTCGCCGGACTGAATGCAGAGGAGGGCCTCGTGCGCGTAGGCGTCCTTCGAGTCGAGGTAGTGGACGTCTCCGGTGGCGACGAGCGGCAGGCCGGTCTCCTCGGCGAGCGCGACGAGCTTCGGATTGATTGCCTGCTGCTCCGCGAGACCGGCGTTCTGAAGCTCGACGTACGTCGAGTCGCGCCCGAAGATCTGCTGCAGGCGGTCAAGATCGTCGCGCGCATCCTTGGGACGCTCTTCGGCGAGCGCCCGGGAGACCCGTCCGGAGAGGCATCCCGACAGCGCCACCAGCCCCTTCGCGTGACCCTCGAGAAGCTCCCAGTCGACGCGCGGCTTGTAGTAGTACCCCTCGAGAAAGCCGAGCGAGCAGAGCTTGATCAGGTTCGCATAGCCCTCGTTCGTCTCGGCGAGGAGGGTCAGATGCGCATAGCCCTTGGTCTGCGCCCGCCGGTCGTCCGCGACGTACACCTCGCAGCCGACGATCGGCTTCACGCCCTCCTTGCGAGCCTCTCGGTAGAGCTCGACTGCCCCGGCCAGGGAGCCGTGATCGGTGAGCGCGACCGCCGGCATCTCGAGCCGCTTCGCCTTCTCCACGAGCGCCGGGATCCGGCAGGCGCCGTCGAGGATCGAGTACTCGGAATGAACGTGCAGGTGGACGAAAGGCGGCGCGGCGGGCTGACTCACGGGAGGGCAGCTTACTGCCCTCGGTCGGACGTGAACCTTCGGCGATTGTCGACCGTATTGGAGCGTGCTACGCGGCGTCTCCCCGCCAGAAAGCGTCTGCCAACCGGCGCCACTCCTCGCGAAGATCCGTGCGCCCGGTCACCCGCTGAAGCTCCCAATACGCGCGGATCAGGGCTCCGTGATCTGGCTCGACGCGCTCCGCGCGATCCGCCTCGAGCACCCGCAGGTACCAGGATTCGGGATCGATTCCGAGCTCGGCCGAGAGGACGAGCGCGCGCTCGCACAGGGCTTCTGCCGGCATCCCGAGACGGGCCATGCCCGAGCTATCGGCACCCGAGACCGGCCGAATGAGACGGTCCCCTCGGACGGGGGAGCCCTCCCCCGGCACACTGGTGCGACCACTGTGCGCCGACCGACCGTCATCGTGCAAGACCGGCTCATCGCAGGCCGTCACCCTTGCGCCTGGGGACCTGAAGACGCGCCCGCAGAGGTCGCGCAGCTGCTCGACGAGCGCGTCACGCTCTTCATCGACCTGACGCAGGAAGGCGAGCTCGAGCCGTACGCGCATCTCGTCTCTCCTGCCCGGCACGTCCGGATGGCGATCCGCGACTTCTCGGTGCCCACTCCAGACGATCTGGTCGAGACGCTCGATGCGATCGACGCCGAGCTGGAGGCGGGCGGGATCGTGTACGTGCACTGCTGGGCGGGATGCGGCCGAACCGGCGTCGTCGTCGGATGTTGGCTCGTCCGGCGCGGCCTCGACCCCAAGGCCGCCCTGGCCAAGATCGCGCAGGCGCGCGGCCTTGGCTGTCCGCAGACGCTGGAGCAGCGACTCCTCGTGCTCGGCTGGGAAGCCGGTCGCTAGTGCGCTTTCTCGCAACGCTGCACTCGAGACATCGGAGGCGCGAGGCTTGCCTCGACCTCCATGCTCCGCCGACGAACGAGGGCGAGGCGAGCCTCGCCCCTTCACGTCGGAGGACGTTTCCGGTCCAAGCCTTCGAGAGGCCGCGCTAACGACTCACTGAATCGAGTGAGCAGCCAGGGCGCGCCTTCTCCGATACGCACCTTTGAGCATGTGCGCCGGCTTCGTGGTCTCCGCGCTCGCTGCGTCGAGGGGACGTGTGGCGTCCGCGCGGCGGATGGACCGCTGCTCCAGCGAGATTCGGCTCGGACGCACGTCTCGGGGGACTCGTGCTGGGCGCTCCTGAGAACGGAGGCGGCGGGCTCGATGAGCGCGTGACAGCACTCGCGACCTGGGTCGACGAGATCGCCGACCGCGTCCGCGCAACCGAGCTCGCGAACGGCGACGAGAAGACCGCGAAGGAGCTCCGACGCGCGGTCGAAATGGTCGCGAAGCACGATCCGAAGGTCGAGAGCCGACTGACCAACCGGATCGACGTCGTCGCTGGTCGCCTCGGCACGCTCGCATCCGCAGTGTCGACGACGTCGGCGGAGCTTGCCCGCCGAGACGGTGAGCTCGCCGTGCTCCGCCGCGAGGTCGAACAGGGGAACGCGCGCATCCGGGACCTCGGCGGTGACTTGGGTCGGGCGGCTTCCACCGCTGACGTCGAAAGGCTCGACCAGGCGATCGCATCTCTTTCTGCCGTTCGCCCCTCGCATCCGACCGGCGACCAGACCGATCGTCTCGCCGGAAAGGTCGACTACCTCGCCGAACGCGTCGACACCCTCGCGAAGACCGTGGCTGCGACGGCCGCGGGGCTCGCTGGTCGCGAAGGCGAGCTTGCCACCGTCCGCCAGAGGCTCGATGAGCGTGCGAGGCACTTCGAGCAGGCGCTGGCGGAGCTGCGAATGACCACCGGCGAATCGGCGCTCGGCGGACGTCTCGACGCCCTGGAGGCGACGATCGAGACCGCAGCGGAGAGCCTCGCCCAGCTCGAGGCCGAGTTACGCGCCGCTGGCGCGGAGCACGCATCTTCTCTGAACGGCAGGGTCGACGATCTGGCGGCCCGGCTCGACTCCGTCAAGTCCGGTCTCCGGGGCTCGGCCGCTGCAGAGCTCGCCGCTTGGCAGGAGACCGCGGAGCGGGGTCGGGCCGAGGTCGCGACGCGACTCGCCGCGATCGAACGAGAGCACTGCGACTCGGCGACCGAGCTGGCGTCGAAGCTCGAGACGATGGCCGCGACGGTCGATGCGCTCGACGCGCGGGACTCGACAGAAGAGCTCGAGTGCCGGCTCGTAGAACGGCTGCGACGCATCGAGCAGGAGGGCGCCGCTGTCGCTGCCGAGATCGCACGGGTGTCGCTGTCCTGGGCCTCCGACCTCGACACGCTACGGACACGGCTCGAGGAGGTGGCCGAGGTCGCGCGGGACGAGCAGGCGCGCCAGGACCCGGCGGCCGAGCAGCTGCTGTCGGAGCTGAGCACGCGTCTCGATTCCGTGATGCGCGAGCGTCAAGTCGTCGCGGCCCAGATCGCACAGGCCTCGGAGAACGAGGTCGCCGAGCTGCGTACGCTGATCGACGGTCTTCGCATGCGCTTCGCCCCGAACGAGCTCGGCTTGCCGCAACTCGACTCGGACCAGGGCCTCGACCTCTGGCCCGCGGTCGAGCCGGCCCCCGGAGACGGCCGCTTGCGGCTGGAGCTGCGCGCCTTCGAGCTCCGCGCGGAGCGTGCGGAGAAAGCGGCCGAGCAGAATCGCGACGCGGTGCTCGCGCAGCTCGAACGGATGACGGAGCAGCTCGAATCGCGCTTCCAGAAGCTCGAGTCCGATACGGGAAGCTCGTCTCAGCCCGAGACGGCCGACGAGGCCGAGGTCGTGCAGCTGCGCGGCGCCGAGGTGTAGCGACCGCCCGGCCGGGTCATAACGAGATGATGCGGCTTCTCGATTTCATGGTATTCCTCGGCGTGCGCAGCTCGTGGGCGCGCAGTCGGCTCGCGTACCGGCTTCTCTGGAGCATTTTCGTCGTGGACCGAACGGGACGCTCGTAGGCGGCAAGCGGGGCTCGCCCCTACGCGTCGATCACGAACGCCATCAAAATCGCGTCGACGAGCTCGTCGCCGCGGGCATAGTGCTGCTTCCGGTAGCCCTCGCGCTCGAAGCCGAACGCCTCGTATAAGCGCAAAGCGGGCTCGTTCCAGGGGAAGACGTGCAGCTCGAGCTTACGCACTTCCACCGACCGCGCCCAGGTGATCGCCTCCTCCAGCAGCTGCCTGCCGATCCCCTGCCGCCGACGGCTGGCGGCGACCATGAGGCCGAGATCCGCAACGTGGCGGCTGGCTGGGTGGGGGTCGCGGGAGAGGGAGAGCCGCCCGACGACGACGTCCTCGTCGACGGCGACGATGACGGCCGCGTCCGGATGCCGGTGGACGGTCTTCAGATATCGGCGTTCGTTCGCCACCGAGCGCCAGCTCTCGGTGGCGAGGATCCAGCGCCCCTCCTCGCCGCCGACCGCCTGCGCCAGCGCGACGAGCGAGGCGGCGTCACTCGGCTCGGCGCGGCGAATCCGAATCATGCGGCGACCACTCCCACGCCACCTCGTCGTGGGTCCCCGGCCGCGGAAAGAGCTCCGGCGGGATCGAGCTCGACGGCCTGCACGCCGCCGAAGTAGAGGTTGCGACCCGCCCAGCGCACGACGTCCCAGCTCTCCTCGAGACCCGCCATCGCCTCCTCCGATCGACCGCCCTCGACATGCAACGTGCCTCCCTCGACATGCAGACGTGGCGCGTCGATCGCCTCCTCCACCGGCGCCGACCTGCCTACGACCTGCCACGCGACTTGGGCGATCGCGCCGGCGAGCCGCACGGAGCCGGCGCTGCCGAGAACAAGCCGCGCCCGGCCGTCGCGGAGGACGAGCGTCGGGGTCAGCATGCTCGGCAGGCGGGTCCCTGCGGCACGCGGCTCGTGTCCGATCACGTCGAGCTCGCCAAGCATGTTGTTCATCTGCGCGCCGCCGCGAAAGTGACCCGCGCCCGAGCCGAGTGTCGACGAGAGCGCGGCTGCGGTTCCCGATTCATCGATAACGGAGATGTGCGTCGTGCCCGTCAGCTTCCCGCTCCCCGATTCGTGATACGCATCCCCGATCGCACGCGCGACGTCCTCTGTCGACGGCTTCTCGGTCGCGCCCAGGCGCTCGAGGATCGCGGAGACGATCGCCCCGCCGCGCGAAGGCGGCGGCGTGGTCAAGACCGCGTGCCCGAGCAGGGCGGTCTCGAGTGGCACACGGTCGAAGACCCGGTACTCGGCGAGATCGTCTGCGTACTCCGGGAGGAGCTCGATCACAGCGGCAGTTCGGTCGTCGCGAATCCGCTCGAGAGTCGCACAGAGCTCGCCGGTCACGACACGCGCGGGATCTCCGTAGACGCGCCGACCGCCCTCGTCTCGGAGCAGGATCGAGGCGAGGATCCCGTGCAGAAATGCCCGCGGCTCATCGCACGCGACACCCTGGCCGGCGAGGTCGCGCGCGGGCTCCACGAGGTCGGCCCAGTCGAAGGTCGCGAAGCGACAATGCGCCTCCTCGAGACCTGCGACCAGCCCGGGCACGGCGACCGATCCCTCGCCGACATGGAAGACCTGGGTGCCAGCGTCCGCGAAGTCGATCACCACCTCCTCCATGACCCCCAGCCGCGTTTTCGGGACTGCGAAGAAGCAGTCGAGCAGCGTGGCGCGGGCGCCCGGCTCGTGGACGAGCAGGAAGCCGCCGCCGGCAGGCCCCGTCAGTGGCCCCTCCGTGACGAACGCCGTGAAGGCGGCCGCGAGGAGCGCGTCCACGGCGTTTCCGCCAGCCCGAAGCACGCGCGCTCCGGCCTCGGCGGTCAGCGGGTGGCCGGCTGCGATCGCGCCTCGCATCTATTTTGCGCAAGACCGGAATCCGCTCGCGCGGATCCCGGTCGCGCGAAAGCAGACCCCTTCATGGGGAGCCCAGGATAGGAAGCGGCAGGGTGTGAAGTCGGTCGCTGAGCAACCTCTGGCGTCCTCTCGCGCGAAAGCAGACCCCTTCATGGGGAGCTCCGGATCGGAAGCGTCGGGTGTGAAGTCGATCGCCTGCCTCCTATTTGGCGCAGAACCGAAATCCGCTCGCGCTGATTCCGTTCGCGCGAGCAGACCCTTTCATGGGGAGCCCAGGATCGGAGGCATCGGGGTGTGAAGTCGGCCGCTGACAACCTCTCGCCCACCAAGCCTCCTCATGCGCAGAGAACGGACTCCGTTTCGCGCGAATATCCCTGAAGCGCCGGCGGCGCCTACAGTCGCATGCCCCGTTTCAACCCGAGTTCAGGAACGCGGGCAGCTCCGAGTCGGCATCTCGACGGGTGGTCGCCTCGGTGTCGAACGTCGGTCGCTCCATCCGGCGGCGCGTGCCACCGAGTCCCGTGGCGACTACGGTCACCCAGACCTGTCCGGTGAGGCGCGGGTCGACGTTGGCGCCGAAGATGATGTTCGTCTCGTCGTTCGCAGTGGCGCGCACGACCTCCGCCGCCTCGTTCACCTCGACGAGCGAGAGGTCCTCGCCTCCTGCGATCGAGAGCAAAATCCCGCGTGCGCTCACGATCTCGGCATCAATCAGGGGCGACCCGAGCGCGCGCTCGGCCGCCTCGCGACCCCGGTTCGGCCCTGTCGCATAGCCGATGCCCATCAGCGCCGATCCCGCGTCCTGCATCACCGTGCGTACGTCCGCGAAGTCGAGGTTGATCAGGCCAGGCGTCGTGATCAGGTCGCAGATGCCCTGAACGCCCTGGCGCAGCACGTCGTCAGCGATCTGGAACGCGTCGATCATCGAGGTGGAGCGGTCGAGCACCTCGAGGAGCCGGTCGTTGGGGATGACGATCACCGTGTCGCACGCGGCGCGCAGCTCCTCGACGCCGCGATCGGCAGCAGTGCGGCGGCGTGTTCCTTCGAAGCGGAAGGGCGTCGTCACGATCCCCACGGTGAGCGCGCCGATCTCACGGGCGATACGCGCGACCACCGGGGCGGCGCCGGTTCCGGTGCCGCCGCCCTCGCCTGCCGTGACGAAGACCATGTCCGAGCCGCGCAGCGTCGCACGCAGCTGGTCGGCCGCATCTTCGGCCGCGGCACGACCCACGGTCGGGTCGGCGCCCGAGCCGAGGCCGTGGGTCACGCCTTCTCCGATGTGGATCTTCGTGGGAGCGTCAGACACAGCCAGCGCCTGCATGTCGGTGTTGACGGCGATGAAGTCGACCTGGGCGATCCCGGCGTCCATCATGCGGTGGAGCGCGTTCAGCCCGGCCCCACCGACACCGACGACGCGAATTGCCGCCAGGTACGCGGTTCCCTTGGGTGGGGGCACGCGATGCAGCCGCGGCGCCGGCTCGAGAATCGTCTGGAAGTAGCGAGCGGCGGCGCGCGCGGCAGAAGCCTCGGGCGCGGCCTCGTCTACGGCTGCGCGCGGAGCGGGCGGCGACGGCGCGCCGCGGGGCCTCTCCGCCTTCTCCGGCTCCTCCAAGCCCTTCTCCGGCTCCTCGAACGAGTGGACGTGCTCGACGGTCGCCTCCAGGGCCGCCCGTGCGCGCGGACTGAGCTCGTCCGTGTCCGCGGGTGACTCCTTCGGCTCACTTTCGGCGGGCGCGTCCTGGGCGCGCTGGGCCGCCTCGGTCTTGCGGAAGAGCTCCGCCAAGGGGCCCTCACGCATGCTCGCGCGCTTGCGCGCCATCGAGCACCTCCTTTGCGAGATCGCGGTACGCCTGGGCTGCGGGCCCGGTGGGGTCGTAGCGGAGCACCGAGCTCCCCTTCACCGGCGCCTCCGCATAGCGCACCGTCTTCTTTATCCGCGTCTCGAAGACGAGATCGCCGAAGTTCTCCTGCAAGATCTCGATCGCCTCGCGCGCGTGCAACGTCCGCCCGTCGTACATCGTGGGAACGATGCCCTGAACGCGAACGGCCGGGTTCAGGTTCTCGCGCACCATCGCGAGGGTGTTCTCCAGCTGCACGAGGCCCCTCAGCGAGAGGTACTCGCACTGAACCGGGACGATCACGCCGTCGGCCGCGACGAACGCGTTGATCGTCAGCAGGCCGAGCGAGGGAGGCGTGTCGAGCAGGATGTAGTCGTACTTGTCGCGAACCTCGACGAGCGCCTTCTCGAGCGCCCGCTCGCGGCCGATCAGTGCGGAAAGCGCGAGCTCTGCGCCCGCCAAGTCGATGGAGGCAACGGCAATGTCGACCTCGACGGTGTGGATCACATCGGAGATCGGGACGCGATGAACGAGAACGTCGAACATCGAGCGCTCGATCACATCGGGGTTCATCCCCTGGCTCATCGTCAGGTTGCCCTGCGGATCGAGATCGATGATGAGGACGCGCTTGCCGGCCTCCTTGAGCGCAACGCCGAGATTCAGCGTCGTCGTCGTCTTGGCGACTCCGCCCTTCTGGTTCGCGAACGCGATCACCTTTGCCATCGCGTGCTCCTCGGGCGGCGCGGCGAGCTCGGAGAACGGGACCGCGTGGAGGCGCGGCGCAGCCGAAGGCTCGGCGGGTACGTCCGTCTCGGCGACAGGCTCGACCGGCGGACGCTCAGGCAGTGGCTGGGACCGCGGCAGGATTCGTGAGAGCCCCATGACCGCCTCACCTTCCCGACTCCGGCCGAAACTCCTTCAATGCCTCTACGGTAGCCGCTCGGGGCCCCGGCTTCAGTCCTCGCCGTCCCAGTAGTCGAGCGGCTCCCCGAGGCGCGCGACCACGCCGAGCCCTGTGAAGAAGACCTTTCCGGAACGCGGGTAGTAACAGATGTCGTTCGGATCGCGCGTGCCGTACATGAGCACGGTCATCCCCTGCTCTCCCCCGCGAAACGCGTGCGCGACGCCCGTGCCCGCAAGCCGTGCGACGACCGACCCGGCGCGAACCGAGTACTCGATGATCCCGCCTTCTTCCCACAGGAGCAGGTGGCCGGCGCCCTCGAGCACGACGAAGATCTCCTCCTCGGCGGAGTGGCAGTGCGGAGGCCCGCTCAGCTTGCCCGGCAGAACCTCCGAGTACCGGAGTCCAGTTCGAAGCGAGCCTGCCGCCCGGCCGAGGTTGCGGACTCGACGTCCAACGGTGGCGCCGTCTCGCTCGACCGATTCCACGTCCTGGAAGTTGACGATGGTCGCCGGCCGCGCCGACGTCTCCGCGATCTCCGCCGGTCCCGCCGCCGCCTCCCGAGCCCAAGGATGGTCATCCTCGGCACCGACCGGCGCCCAAGTGTCCCCGAGCCAAGCGACACCCGCCCGAGGCAGCCACGTCACCCCGCCGGCATACGTGCGCTGACCGAACGCGAGCACGTCGATGCCATCGTCGCCCGCACGCAGCGTATGGGCGTTCTCGAGCGCGAGATGGACGAGGCAATCGCTCTCGCCGACCTCGTACGCGAGTGGGTCCTCGCCCTCCGACTGAACGGAGATACCCGATCCCGCAAGGACGTAGAAGATCTCCTCCTCGGCGCCTTCGACATGAAGCGGAGTCGACCACATTCCCGGGTCGACGCGTATCCGCTTTACCCCGACCGTGTGCGAGTCGCGACCCGTTAGGCTCTGCCAGGCGCCCGCGATGTGACCTCGCTCGCCCCTCGAGCTGCGCACATCGTCCCAATGCGAGATCACACGGCGATCATGTCATGCGACGGCTGCTTCGGAGTCGCGCGTGAGAGCGCGGTTCGTAGGTTGTCGACGGCAGCCTCCCCGGCATCACCTCCTTCCGTGCTCGACCACGCTTCTGCCTCCTCGAGGAGCGATCGCAGCTCGGGCAGGAGCACCCCGCGCCCGGCGCCCGCTCGGTCGAGCGCCTCTATCCGCTCGAGCCGCTCCAGAACTGCTCTTGACTCGTCCATGCAGCCACGCTAGCCCGCTTTGCGTCACAGGTGGGAAACGACTCTGTGCCGACTTCGTGCCAGGAAGGGGCCGCTCAGACCGCAGCTGCCCACGCGGCGGACCGACGCGGCAGGCCCAAGAGCTCGCGATCGAGCTCATGGACGAGCTCGATCCGGTCAGGAGCGCGCAGCACCGCCACCAGCGCCCGCCTGGCGGTATCCACCGACGCCGCGCTGGCGCCGTCGCCACCGGCAAGCCCCACGAGGTGGCCGTGCAGCTCTTCACGCGCAGTCCCGTCAGCTTCCAGCAGGACCGCGGCGCGCAACGGCCAAGTCTCGCCGAGAAGCACGCTAAGCGCGGCGCGCAGCTGCTCGGCGCGGAACGGCTCGTTTTGAAACAGGGAGAGCTCCCAGCGGTCGAGCGCCTCCGCGAGCTCGGGGTCGCCGTCGGCCTTGCCGAGCGCGGCGAGGACGTCGACCACGATCGGGGTACGGAAAGCGTCGAGGCGAGACGATTCCCCCGGCGGCTGCGTCGCGGCGATCGGGAGCACCGGGCGAATCCCGAAGGGCCGGCCGTCGAGGGTCTCGAACAGAACCGGGCCGGCGGCGAGCGCGGCAGACGTGGTCAGCCGGATCGCGCTGACCGCATCGGCGATCTCTGCCGGCGAATCGGGCGGGTCGGCGCCCGCGTCGACATCGACGTGAAGCTCGAGGACTGAGCAGCGGTCAGGCTCGCGGCCGAATCCCGGCGGCAGCAGGCCGCGCGACTCGGGCCAGTGCGTCGAGAGCTCCCCCGCTTCGAAGTGGCGAATGGAGAGACCGGGTGCGAGGGCGACCGGCCTGGCAACCGACAGCCCGATCAGCGGCACGACGGCCCGGAACTGACGGCGCGCCCCGAAGAGCGTCGTCTCGAGGAGCCCGTATGCGTGCTCGAACGCCTCGTCGTCCCAGTCGAACCCGCCGCACGACTCCGCGGTCGAGGTCAAGAGGCCGACGAGCACCGTGCGAAAGAGCGCGTCGTTTTCGCTCGCATGCGTGCTGGCATGGGCGCGAGCGAAGATCGCAGCTGCGGGCTCGCGGAGAAGCTCGTCGAGGGCGAGGCGCGCGTCATCACGCGACCGCAGAAGTGACTCACGATCTTCGATGAACGCTCGAACGAGCGGCCGCAGCTCGTACAGAGCGGGGCCCTTACGGTGAACGTGCTCCTCGAAGGCAAACGGCAGCTCGGCGCCCTCCTCGAGCTCGCGCCCGAGCACGACGAACGCTCCGAGGACGAAGCCCCGTAACAGCGGGTAGAGATGAGGCGCACGCACAGGCACGTCTCCCGTTACGCGACCGAGCCTTCCTCTCCTCTCTTGGCCCGTGCCTTCGCGTACGCCTGGCCAAAAGGGGGTGCGCCTGCGAACACCCTGACCGCTAGGCGAGCGGTCGCACTCTCGTGGCTCGGTACTGGTATCCGTCTTGCTCAAGCGAGAGCGGACCTTCCAAGTCCACCTCGACCACCACCTCATCTTCTCGAAGCGTCGTAACCCTCAACCTCGATCGACGAGAAATGCACGAAGATGCCTCCGGGTCCCTCGGGCGCGTCCAGCACGCCCCATCCCTCCTCGTCGCTGAACCACCGAACCGTGGCGCGGATCACGCAACGAAGTCTGCCGTCCTTCAGATCGTTTCGCCTGGCTTTCCTGCCTCGTACGAGTTGCGCAGATCAAGAGACCGGCTCCCTAGGGTCTCAAGACGACGCGCCGCGGACCTGCCAGGAAACCGGACTCGACGAGCAGGCTCATCGCCTCCGACTCGACGACCGGCACGCTGTCGAAGCGCTCGACCGCGAGGCGCTTCGCTCCTCCCGACCTGACATGCGCGACGAGCGCCGACAGCGCAGGACGTAACCACTCCGAATCGGGATCGCGGAGCGGCACGAGCGAACGGCCGCCCCGCTCGACGAAGAGAACCGCCTCGCCGTCCAGCAGAACGACCCACGCGCCCGCCACGCGCGCAGCTCGGGCGCCCGCTCGGCGCGGCCAAGGGACCGCGGCTCCGTACGGCTGCGCGGGATCGGCAGCCGCGAGAACGAGCGCGTCCTGTTCGTCGACTCCACGCGCCTCGGTTCGCAGCTCGCGCAGTCGTTCGACGGCCCCGGGTAACGCGAACTGCGCCCCGCCGAGACCCTCGACGAAGTATCCGCGCCGGCAGACTCCGAGCGTCTCGAGCGCCCGCAGCTCGGCGTAGACGGCGCCGTACCCGCCCTTGATGCCCTCCCCCCGCACGCCGTCGCGGGTGACGATTCCCTGCCGCTCGAGCAACAGCTCGGCAAGCGCACGGCGGTCCGGTCGCTCCGGAAACAACGATCCCGCGAGTGACCACCTGCCCTGGGTCGGGGACGGCACGCTCGCGCGGGAGCGCATGAAGCGACGCCTGTTCCGCTCCGGGCGCGGAGCATCGTAGCGGCGCGAGGCGCGGAGCGGCGCCCATGAGTCGTTCGTCACTTCCCCGGCCCAGATCAGATCCCACAGCGCGGCTAGCGCCTCGGCCGGATCGAGCTCGGTCGCGGCTAGGAGATCGGCCCAGAAAAGCGCGCCCTGGCGGAGCGCTATGCGCACCGCGACATGGGAATCGCCCTCGGGCGACCCCTCGGCGGCCGGCGCTCCTAGCAGCGCTGCATCTTCGCGGAAATACACAGCGACGCGATCCAGTCCAGTGGCGATCCAGACCAGGTCGCCCGACCCGCACAGCGCGTCGAGATCGGCGGGCCGATATGCGGGCACACGCCGCGGCAACACGTCGCTTTCCCAGAGCGAGACCGGTAGCGCCAGCCCCTGCAGCGGAACGAGAGCCTCGCGCAGGGTCTGGCGACGCCCGATCCCATGCCACGCGGGGAGGAAACGTCCGAGCGCAGCCTGGTCGGCCGGCTCGACTTCGCGGCGCAGCACCGCCAGCGTCGCTCGGCGGATCCGCCGGAGAACCTCTGGATCGCACCACTCGCGCTCGGTGCCGCCGGGACGAAGCTCACCGCGAACGAGCTTTTCGTCGCGCTCCAGTCCCTCGAGCTCGGCCTCCGCCACCTCGAGCTCGAGCCCGAATCGAGCGGCAGCCTCGGCGGTCGTGAACGGCCCGCTGGTGCGCGCATGCCGACGCAGGACAACGGCCAGCGCGTCGGGCACCGGCTCGAGAAAGACATTGGGGACGCCGCCGGGCGGCACAGCGCCGAAGGCATCCCGGACGAGCCCCGCATCCTCGACGGCGGCGAGCGGCTCCACGTCACCCAGCCGAACCCGAATCGCACGCCGCTCGCGCAACAACGTCTCGGCGAAGCCGCGGTCGTACTCCCCGTCGACGAGCGGGCCTGCGCGCCGCAGCAAGTCATGCAGCTCGTCCGCGTTTCGCGGCGTGAGCCGTAGCGAGGACTCGACCTGCTCGATCGCGCCGAGGTCGAGCAGCTCGCGCAGCTCCTCGACCCCCATCAGCTCGCGGAGAAGCCCGCGATCGAGGGACAGCGCCTGCGCGCGCCGCTCCTCGGGCGGGGTGTCGTCCTCGTACATGTACGTCGCCACGTAGTCGAAGAGGAGCGAGGACGCGAACGGCGAGGCCGAGACCGTCTCCACCTCGACGAGATCGAGCTCTCGCGTCTGGATCCCCTTCAGGATCTTGCGCAACGCAGGCAAGTCGAAGACGTCCTGCAGGCATTCCCGATAGGTCTCGAGCACGATCGGGAACTGCGGGTAGCGCCGCGCGACCTGGAGCAGGCTCTGCGCCTTCAGCCGCTGCTGCCAGAGAGGCGTCCGCTGGCCAGGCCGGCGGCGCGGGATGAGTAACGCGCGCGAGGCGTTCTCCCGAAAGCGGGAGCCGAAGAGCGCCGACTGCCCGAGCTCCGCGATGACGAGCTCCTCGATGTCCCCTGGGTCGAGCAGGAGGTCCGAAAGCGGAGGCGGCACGTCCGCATCGGGAAAGTGGAGCGCGATGCCGTCATCCGACCAGATCGACTGCGCGTCGATGCCGAGCGAGTCCCTGAGCCGCGCCGCGAGCGCCATCGCCCAAGGCGCGTGCACACGCCCACCGAACGGCGTCAGCAGGCAGACGCGCCAGTCGCCGATCTCGTCTCGGAAGCGCTCGACAACGATGGAGCGATCCGAGGGGACAACTCCCGTCGCGCCCTCCTGCTCGCGCAGATACGTGACGAGATTTCTCGCCGCGCGGGTGTCGAGGTGATACTCGCCGCGGAGCACGGCCTCCGCCTTGTCGTCGGTGAGCGCGACCAGCTCGCGTGACGCGCGTCCGATCTTCTCGCCCAGCTCCGCCGGCCGCCCGACCCCTTCGCCTTTCCAGAACGGGGCAACGCCAGGGACGCCGGGCGCAGGAGAGACGAGAACGCGATCTCGTGTGATGTCCTCGATCCGCCACGTCGAGGCGCCGAGTAGGAACGTCTGCCCCTCGCGCGCCTCGTACACCATCTCCTCGTCGAGCTCGCCCACCCGTCCGCCGTCGCCGACGAGGTACACGCCGAAGAGCCCGCGATCCGGGATCGTGCCCGCGTTCGTGACCGCGAGTCGCCGCGCGCCGGTGCGCCCGCGCACGATCCCCGCGGTCCGGTCCCAGACGATCCGTGGCCGAAGCTCGGCGAACTCGTCCGAGGGGTAACGGCCAGCGAGCATGTCGAGGACGTTCTCGAGCTGCGCCCGGGAGAGATCGGAGAACGGGTACGCGCGGCGGACGAGCGAATGCAGCTCGTCCACGGACACTTCCTCGTCGGCGCAGATGGCGACGATCTGCTGGGAAAGGACATCCAGCGTGTTGCGGGGAATGCGGGTCTCCTCGATCGCGCCCTCGCGCATCGCGCGCGCGACGACCGCGCACTCCAGCAGGTCGGCCCGGAATTTGGGGAAGATCCGACCCCGCGAGACCGAGTGCAGGTCGTGCCCTGCTCGCCCCACCCGCTGCAGCCCGCGCGCGACCGACTTCGGGCTCTTGACCTGGATGACGAGATCGACGGTGCCCATGTCGATCCCGAGCTCGAGCGAGGAGGTGGCGACCAGGCACGGGATCTCGCCCGCTTTCAAGAGCTCCTCCACGACGACCCGCTGCTCGCGCGCGACCGAGCCGTGGTGTGCGCGAGCGATCTCCTCCTCCGCGAGCTCGTTCAGCCGGAGAGCCAGCCGCTCAGCGAGTCGGCGGTTGTTGACGAAGACGATCGTCGAGCGGTGCTGCCTGACAAGCTCGAGGATCGCAGGGTAGATCGAGGGCCAGATCGAGCGACTGGACTGCTCGGCTGTACTTTGCGCAAGATCGGAATCCGCTAGCGCGGACTCCGATCGCGCGAAGATCCCTGAAGGCGGCCGCTTTGCGGCCGCTACGGTCGCATGCGAGTCCGCGAGCGGCGGCACGGAGAGATCTGCAGTCGACCCGAGCTCGCGCATGTCCTCGAGCGGGATGACAACCTCGAGGTCGAGCTCCTTCCGCGTGCCCGCGTCGACCAGCTCGATGTCCCGCTCCGAGCCCGCGACGAAGCGGCCGATCTCCGCGAGCGGGCGCTGTGTCGCCGAAAGGCCGATGCGCTGGAAGGGGCGCTCGACGAGGCTTTCGAGCCGCTCCAGCGACAGCGCCAGGTGCGCTCCGCGCTTCGTGCCCGCGACTGCGTGCACCTCGTCCAGGATCACCGTCTCGATGCCGCGCAGGGTCTCGCGGGCCTGAGACGTGAGGAGCAGGAACAGAGACTCGGGAGTCGTGATCAGGATGTCGGGCGGCGTCTTCTGCATCCGCCGCCGCTCGTCCGCGGGCGTGTCGCCTGTCCGCACGCCGACCGAGAGGTTCGAAGCAAGCCCGGCGAGCGGGCTCCGCAGGTTGCGCTCGATGTCGTAGTTCAGTGCCTTCAGCGGAGAGACGTACAAGAGCCGGAGCCCCTCGCCTGGCGACGCGTTCAGCCGGTCGATCCCGATCAGGAACGCCGCGAGCGTCTTCCCCGAGCCGGTCGGCGCCTGGATGAGGACGTTCCCTCCCTTGGCTATCGCGGGCCATCCGAGCTCCTGCGCCGGAGTCGGCCCGGCGAACGCCCGCTCGAACCACTTCCTCGTTCTCGGCGAGAAGGCCTCGAGAGCGTCCATCTCGGCAAGGGTAACGGGACTAGTCAGGGTCCCGATCGACGGAGGATCCAGTCGACGAGCGTCTCCGCGTACTCGAGGGCCAACGTGCCGTCGGGCAGCGTCAGCTCGTGCTCAGCCTCGGGGATGACGGATCTCGACCTCGTCGCCCCGGGCTTGCCGCCAAGCCTCGACGCTCGCAAGCACGGGCGTCCAGAAGTCGGCCTCGCCGTAGAAGAGAAGCGTCGGCACCCGCACCTGCGCGAACACCGGCCGCGGGTCGAAATCCATCTCCTCGATCCAGAGGCCACAGCCCTCGTCGTCGAGGAGGACCGGCGGCAGGAACAGGAGCCCGAACCACGGCTCGTCGAGCGCGGACAGGAGCTCGGCCCTCAGCTCGACCTGGCGTTCCCGTCCGCGGCCGTGCACCCAGTCCTCGAACGCCCGTCGCAGCGCCAGAGCCCGCGCGACGACCTCCTCGTCGTAGCCCGCGAGCCGTAGCTGCTGGGCAGAGGCGTACATCATCTGCTCAGGGTGTGACCCCGGTCGAGGCGACGAGGACCGGGAAGGCGACGCGATCCGACCCGCTCGCGGCGAGCGGGCCGATCCAACCGCCCTGGCTGTACCCCCAGAGCCCGACCCGTTCGGCGTCGACCGCGTTCAGCACCGCGAGCGCGTCCCGCGCCTGCACTGCGAAGCGGCCGCGCGAGTCGTCGCCCGTCGACTCGCCGTCCCCGCGGCGGTCGAAGGTCACGACGGCGATGCCGGCGGGAGGCAGCACCTCGTGCAGATGCTGGTATAGGAAGCCGTCCCTCGTGCCCTCGCCCGCGCCGTGCAACGCGACGATCGCGGTCCCGCCGGCGGGCGAGTAGCTGGCCGCGAGAGTGACTCCCTCGTGCTGGATACGAAGCTCCTCCACGGTCCGGCATCGTACGACCCGATGGGCAAGGTCTAGTATCAAAGCGTGCCCGAGGCGCTCTACTTCACCGACTCGGACGAGGCGAACGAGCTGATCGCGAAGGAGCCGCTTGCTCTTCTCATCGGCTTTGCCCTCGATCAGCAGGTAACGGTGCAAACCGCGTTCGCGGGACCGTTCAAGCTGAAGCAGCGCGTCGGGCCCCTCGACGCGGCGGCGATCGCCTCGATGGATCCGCAGGTGCTCGAGGACGCGTTCCGCCAGCGTCCTGGGATCCACCGCTTCCCCAGCTCGATGGCACGACGCGTGCAGGACCTCTGTGCCTTCGTCGCCGAGGAGTACGACGGCGAGGCGGAGCGCGTGTGGACGGATGCGACGGACGCAGCCGACCTTCGGCGCCGGATCGCCGCCCTGCCAGGCTTCGGGAAGATGAAGGTGACCGCGCTCGGCTCCGTGCTCGCGCTCCGCTTCGGCGTGGAGGCTGCAGCGGAGCTCGTCCCCGACCACCCGACGCTCGGTGGCGTGGACTCTTCCGAGGCGCTCGCGGAGTACCAGGCAAAGAAGCGCGCCCACAAGGCGTCGCTCAGAGCCGCCCAGACCGCGTGACCGAGGCGGGACCTGCCTCCGCGGCCATCGAGCTGACGACGCTCACCGACGGCGGCCAGCGCGCCGCGGACATCGCGCGCCTGCTCTCCGGCTTCCTCGCGAGGGCCGAGAAGAGCCTCGATCTCGCGGTCTACGACCTGCGCTTCGAGACCGACGCCGGCGGGCTCGTGCTCGCCTCGCTCCTCTCCGCCGTCCAGCGCGGGGTCGCAGTCCGCCTCCTCTACAACGTCGCCCACCCCGGGCCGATCCCCGTGCCGCCCCCGCCGGAGACCGGGCCGGAGGCGATCGAGTCGCTGCCGATCGACACGCGGGGGGTCGCGGGGATTCCCGACCTCATGCACCACAAGTACGCCGTACGCGACGGCGGCGCGGTCTGGACGGGTTCGACCAACTGGACGGACGACTCTTGGACGCGCCAGGAGAACGTCATCGTGACCGTGCGCTCGCCGAAGATCGCATACGCGTACTCGCTCACCTTCGACCAGCTCTGGCAGACCGGCCAGGTCGCGGACACGGGCAGCGACCCGCGCCCTGTCGAGATAGACGGAGCGAGCGTGCGGCCGTGGTTTTGCCCCGAGCACGGCGAGGCGCTCTCGCACCGAGTGGCGAAGCACATCGGAAAGGCGCGCGAGCGAGTGCGGATCGCGTCGCCGGTGCTGACCTCCGGGCCGATTCTCGCCACGCTCGTGGAGGTGGTGAACGAGCGGCGCTGCGACATCGGAGGAATCGTCGACGACACGCAGGTCGACCAGGTCTTCCACCAGTGGCACACGAACGGCGTGAGCGAGTGGAAGGTTCCGCTCCTCCAGCGCATCCTCGAAGGCGCGGAGTTCAGCGGCAAGGCTTCGATCCCGTGGACGCCCGAGTCCCTGCACGACTTCATGCATGCGAAAGTCGTCGTCGCCGACGACACGACCTTCGTCGGCA
The DNA here is from genome assembly GCA_051002595.1 of Gaiellaceae bacterium. Classification (GTDB taxonomy): domain Bacteria; phylum Actinomycetota; class Thermoleophilia; order Gaiellales; family Gaiellaceae; genus GMQP-bins7. Next base: position 626 of record JBPCMD010000006.1, on the reverse strand, counting down.
GCTTCAACTTCTCGCGCTCGGGCGAGCGAAACGCCGAGAACGTGCTCGAGATCCGGGACGCTCCCATTGCAGATCGGATCGCGGCCTACGTGGACGAGCTTCGGGCGCGCTACCCGCGAGCGACCATCCCCGGTGAGACTCCGGCACGTTTCCGGGAGTAGGGGTTGGGCCTTACCCGGCCCTACGGACACGAATCCCGCGATCGCTTCCGAACGGAATGCTTACCAACACGTCACATATCGCTCAAGGAAACCTGACTTCGCGCGACATGCGAAAAGCACCGTTCGTCTAGGGGAGGTCGACGTGAGAGCACTGTTTCTGATCGCCGCAGCCGGAGTCTTGACAGTCGTGGCCGCACTGCTCGGCCCCGCCGCTCTGGCCGGCGAAAAGCCCATGCGTGGCGACGTCTCTCGCGTAGACCTGCGTGGCGTCAACTTCATAGAGAACTGCCGCTTCAGCCACCGCGCCCCGGACGATCCCATCGTCTTCCCGGGCAGAGCGGGCGCCTCGCACGACCACACCTTCGTCGGCAACCGCTCGACGAACGCGTCCTCGAACTTCGGGTCGCTCCGCTCGAGCGGCACGACCTGCATGCGGCCGGCCGATACCGCGGCGTACTGGGTGCC
>JBPCMD010000005.1:0-18831 GCA_051002595.1 Gaiellaceae bacterium | reverse complement strand
CGATCAGTAGCGCCTCCCCTGAGAGCACGAGGAAGTCCTCCTGGTCGGCCTCCCAGTGGTACATCGCCATCGGCACGCCCGGATCGAGGACGCTCAAGTTGATCCCCAGCTGCGAGAAGTCGGCCTCACCTTCGAGCTCGCAGATGGCGGAGCGTCCCGGCCCGTGGAACCAGCTCGCCTCGCGCGCGTTCAAGACGAACCAGCCCTCCCCCTCGGGGACGAGGCCGTGCTCGGTCGACTCCAGGTGCGCCTCGGGAACCATCCCCGGGAGCCTGCCTTACCACGTCGAACCCCGCAACTGCTTGCCTCCGGCTTGCTTGAAAACGTGGCTTTGGACGCCGACGAGATCGGGCTCGGTCCCGTGGAAATCGAGATCCACCGTCTCTCCTCGGTCGAAGCGGTTGAGCCGCTCGATGCGCAGGCGTTCTGTTCGATGTTCGTCGAGGGCGAACATGCTCGCCCACGCCAGCGTTCTCTCCCCTTTGGTCGAGTTTCGTTGCAACTGTTCAAGAAAGAGCCGCGGAAACGCGGCTCTTTCCATCACGCGAGCTGTCGGCCGCTCTTAGCTGCAGCCGGTATTCGTCCCACAGTCGCGGCACGTGTAGCAGCTTCCCGTCCTGACCATGCGCCCGCCGCACTTGGCGCACTCGACGGCGTCCTCCCACTGGTTGAAGAGGGCCGTCTGGCCGGGCTGCGGTGCGTCCAGCGCCACCGCAGTCGCCGCATGCTCGCTCGCTTCGTCGTAGGCGGCCGCTAGACGCGCCTTCACCTCGGGCGTGAGGATGCCGGCCTCCTCCTGCTGGTCGGTGGAGAGGAACTTCTTCCCCATCCAGCGGAAGATGTAGTCGACGATCGACTTCGCGACGCGGATGTCCGCGTCGTTCGTCATCCCGGACGGCTCGAAGCGCATGTGGCTGAACTTCGAGACGTACACTTCGAGCGGCACGCCGTACTGGAGTCCGAGCGAGACGGAGATCATGAACGAGTTCATGAGGCCGGCGAGGGTCGTGCCCTCCTTCGCGATGTCTACGAAGATGTCGCCGGGCGTCCCGTCCTCGAACAGGCCGACGTGGATGTAGCCCTCGTACTCGCCGACCGCGAACTTGCGGCCGACCTCGACCCGGTCGTCAGGGATACGGCGCCGCTGCGGGAGCGGGCCGACGATGCCAGACACGGGAGCGAGCGTCGTCGCGCCCGCATCGGCCTTGCCGGAAAGGGGCTGCGCCACCTTGCAGTTGTCGCGATAGATCGCGATGGCCTTGACGCCGAGCTGCCACGATTCGATGAACAGCTGGGTGATCTCGTCCACGGTGATCGCCTCGGGCAGATTGACCGTCTTCGAGATCGCACCCGAGATGAAGGGCTGCGTCGCGCCCATCATTTTCACGTGGCCCGTGTAATGGATCGCACGGTCGCCAATCGCACAGTCGAACACGGGGTAGTGTTCGGTCTTGACGTATGGTGCTCCGACGACGGTGTTTCGCTCGTCGATGTAAGCGACGATCTCGCTGACCTCGTTCGGTGCGTGACCGAGCTTCTCGAGCGCCATCGGAACGGTCTTGTTGACGATCGTGATCTCGCCGCCGCCGACGAGCTTCTTGGATTTAACGAGAGAGAAGTCAGGTTCGATGCCTGTCGTATCACAGTCCATCATAAATGAAATCGTCCCAGTCGGGGCGATGACCACCGACTGTGCGTTGCGATAGCCATTTACTTCTCCCAATTCCAATGCGTCATCCCACGCTCGGCGAGCGGCTGAGAGCAGGTCCTTGGGCACTGAGCTGGAGTGGTCGATGTTGCCGACCGCAGCACGGTGCTTCGCGATAACGCCGATCATGGCCGCTGCGTTCGTCTGATAACCGGCGAACGACCCCATCCGCTTTGCGACTTCCGCTGACTTGCGGTAGGCGCGGCCTGTCATGAGCGCCGTGATCGCCGCTGCATACGCACGGCCATCGTCTGAGTCATACGGGAGACCGCGCGCCATCAGAAGCGCGCCGAGGTTCGCGTAGCCGAGGCCGAGCTGTCGGAAGGCCTTCGCGTTGTGATCGATTTGGGGAGTCGGGTATGACGAGTAGCCGACGGCGATCTCTTGTGCAAGGAGCATGATATCGACGGCGTGCTCGAACGCCTCGACGTCGAGTTCTCCATCTTCTCGGCGAAACTTCATGAGGTTCAGCGAGGAAAGATTGCACGCCGAGTCATCAATACTAAGATATTCCGAACACGGATTAGACGCATTAATACGGTCGGTATTTGGAAGCGTATGCCAGTTGTTAATGGTCGTATCGTATTGCAACCCAGGATCGGCGCACTCCCATGCAGCCTCGGCCATCTGGCGAAGCAGGTCGCGAGCGTCGGTCGTCTCGACGACCGAGCCGTCGGTGCGCGCGGTCAGGTTCCACTCCTTGCCCTCGATGACCGACTCCATGAACGCGTCCGTGACACGCACGGAGTTGTTCGCGTTCTGGTACTGGATCGAAGCCCAGTCGGGCGAGTCGAGGGACATGTCGTAGCCCGCCGCCTCGAGGACGCGTGCCTTCCGCTCCTCCTTTGCCTTGCACCAGATGAACTCGTCGACGTCAGGGTGGTCGACGTCGAGGACGACCATCTTCGCGGCGCGCCTCGTCTTGCCGCCGGACTTGATCGTGCCCGCGGACGCGTCGGCGCCGCGCATGAAGCTCACGGGCCCGCTCGCGTAGCCGCCCTTGGAGAGCTGCTCCTTCGACGAGCGGAGGCGCGAGAGGTTGACGCCTGAGCCGGATCCGCCGCGGAAGATGACGCCCTCGCGCCGGATCCAGTCGAGGATCGACTCCATCGAGTCCTCGATCGAAAGGATGAAGCAGTTGTGGACGGCGACGTTGTTCGTCAGGTACTCCCCCGACTCGGTCTGGATGTCGTACACGTCGCGGACACCGATGCTCTCGATCGAGACGATCTCCTCCTCCCGGAGGTCCGGGCACGCCTTCAGTCCGCGTAGCGACAGGGACTCGACTAGCTTCTTCTGTTTCTCCCCGCCAACGAACCCCACGAGCTCGATGAATCGCGCGCGTTCTGAGCCGATGCTGATCTGCACCTCGTGTAGGTCGTGCCGGTTCTCGCGCTTCTCCGTCTTGTGAATGCGGCGCGAGTAGATGCCGAGCACGTTCAGCAGGAGTTGGACGTCCGCGACCCAGCGTTCACCGATCACCGCGAAGGCCACGCGCGCGCTCTCGTTGCCGTTCTCGCGGCGGATGCTGACGTAACCGTCGGCCTGGAAAATGCTCCGAAGATAAGCGATGATCTCCTCGCGCGACGCCGTCCACAGCTGTTCCGGGACACGAATGGCGGTTCCGCGCAGTAGAAGCTGCCAGCGCTCAACGAAGTCGCGCAGGTGCTCGCCGTACAGACGGATCCGTCGGCAGCGCAGAGACGTGTCCTGCGTTGCGACATCGCGCACGTTCCGACGTGCGGTGGGGAACACCACGTCGAGGTTGTCGATGACCCACTCGTACTCGTCATCGGTGGCTACCTGAAACTCGATCGTCAAGGACCGATTGGTGCCGTGCTCGTACTGGCCAGCGAAACCATCAGCCTGAAGCCAGCCGGCGAGAGCAGCTTCGGCGACTGCGACATGGTCGGCTTCTCCCCGCGGATCGTCGAGCTGCTGCGAACTGCCTCCAACGGCGACAAGTGCTCGACTGGCGACCTTGGCCCGGTGCGGATGGAGATGCATCCGCATTCCAGCGTGCAATTCATCGACTCGCATCCACGACGGTTGAGTACGGCGCTCGTAAACCGCCTTGACCACGTGATCGCCGGTCGCCTCGACGAAGCTGCCGTTCCGAAGCGTGACCCGGAAGACTTCCTTGAGACCGTTCGCCTGGACGGCGACGATTCTCGTCACGCCGTTCGAGTCGTAGACCTCGCGCCCTACCTGATCCTCCTCGAAGAGCTGACCAATCGGCACCATCCCCTCGGGCGTGGACACGAGCGCGTGCCACGGCTGACAAGCTGAGCATTGAGGCTTTGCCTCGAACCCGACGTTGAACCACACGGGCGAGTTGAAGGACGCGTACTGGTTGACCAGGATCGCTTTCAGCTCGGCCTCGAACGTCTCGGCTTCCTCGTCCGCCAAGAAGTACCCGCCCTCTCGGCCCCAGCCGCCGATCGTGTCGACGACGCGGCCGATCATCTGCTTGACGGAGCGCTCGCGCTCGGGAGAGGACATGCGGCCGCGGAAGTACTTCTGCGCGACGATGTTGGTCGCGGTCTGCGACCAGAACTTGGGGAACTCGACGTCCTTCTGCTCGAACGCCGGCCCGTCCTTGCCGGGGATGTGGGCGTGGCGAAGCTCCCACTCGATCTCGTCGAAGGGATCGCGGCCGGGGATCGTGAAGAAGCGCCGCGGGGCGACGCTCGCCTCCGCCTCGACCACCGTGTTCACGATCTCCTCGGTCGCGTCGACCTGGGGTGCCTCTGCTTGCTTCGCCATCTGATCCTCCCGAGCGGTCTTTGACATCAGGTCCTCCCGCTCGGTCGAGCTACGATCGTCATGCGAGCGGACTTGGCAGCGTAGGAGGCGAGCCGGACGGTATGGATAGCTCGGAAATTTCCTGCAAATTCCGTAAATCTAGGCAGAGTCACGCTCGGTGAATTGTACCCGGAACGTCCTGTCTCACCGCTCGCGGCGTGGGCGACCGCGACGGCCGAGAGCGCCGGCGACGAGCAGCGTCAGCGCCAGGCCGAAGAGAGCGAGAAGCGGCAAGGGCAGTGGAAGCTTCGAGCCCCCCGAGGCGTCGATTGCGCTCTCTGCTTGCGCTTTCGTAGCCTGTTCCTCGACACCCTGCCCGCCCGTCTTCTCACGTAGCGCGCTCATCAGCGCGCGGCCGATCACGTCTCCGGCATCGGTGTAGTCACGGACGTCCGTCGGCATCGCTGCGATCGCCTCCTCGTAGCACGCGAGCGGGTAGGTGCCATCAACGCGGCCGTTCTCGAACCAGTCGGCCAGCACACGCTCGCCACACGACAGCTCGGCCGCCCGACTTCCGCTTGGCGCGAGTATGCCGGTGAGGCCGAGCGCGACGATACAGGCGAGTAGACGGCGCACTTCAATGAGAGTGGGAGTACCACTAGTCCGACGCCCATAGGTTGCGGCGGTTAGCGACGCCGAGCGCGTCGTACGAGATTCGATCCGACGCGAACGCGAGCATCAGCGCGAATTTCGCGCAGCGAGGCTCAGCTCTAGGTCAAGAGATCGTCGTCGGAACCTAGAGCCCCGTCTTCGCGCGCCGCGGCGCGTCGTCTCGAGAGGTAGCCGAGGCCGCCTGCCCCGAGCAGCGCGATCGACATCCCGCCAAGGACGAGGAGCGGGATCGGGATCGAGGAGATACCGGTCGTGTCGACTTCCGGCGCAGCGTCGGACCCCGGGCCACCCGGATCGCCTGGATCATCCGGCGGATGGTTGATCACACCGCCGTCACCACCCGGTGTCGGATCCTTGCCGCCCGGGGCGAGTTTGTCCCGGAGCGAGAACTGCAGCGCCCGCCCGATAATCTCTTGCGCGTTCGTGTAGTCCTCAAGATCCTTGGGGATGGCGTCGATCGCCTCCTCGTAGCAGTGGGCCTGGTACAGACGGTCGACGCGGCCGTTATCGAACCAGTCCGCGAGAACCGCGTCTCCGCAGGGGGTGGCCATGGCCGTGCCGGGCAGCGTGAGCGCAACGAAGGCGCCGAGAGCCAGCGCGACGAGCGCGCTCAGCACGTGGACGCGGCGGTATGGGGACAAGGGGTTCGGAGTCACGGGCACGGCCGGAGGCCTGGGAAGTAAGACGAGTCTTCCGGCTCCTGGTGAGGTCGGCGTGAGTGCAGGGTAAACGAATTGTTAGACGGACAAGGTCGTACCCCTTCTCTGCGAGCGGGCAAATGGCTCAGACGCTGGTAGCCTGGCCGGCCATGGACGCGGCGCCGGAGCCGTCCGGCCGGGCGCTAGATGCGGTTGCCTACGCTCTCGCCGCGCTCGTCGGAGGCGCGCTTCTCGGGGCGACGTTTGCAGGGGACGGGTCGAACGTCGACGGCGTTCTGCCTGTCGGTGGCGCTGCGGTGGTGTTGCTTGCCGCTGTGCTCTTGGCCGTCGCCTTTGGGCTCGTTGCGGCGCCGCGAGTCGGCTTGGCCGGCGGGGCGTTGGTCGTCGCGATGCTGCTGCTCGCAGCCTGGACGGGGGCCACGATCTGGTGGTCGATCGCGCCAGACCGAAGTTGGGAGGCGTTCAACAAGGTCGCGGCGTTTGCGGCGTTTCTCGGGCTCGGCGTGACGCTCGCCGCGGTCTGCTCCCGTAGAGCGGCGCGACTCGGCGCCACCGTGCTCGCGCTCGTCACCGGAACCGTGCTCACCTGGGCGCTGGTGGCGAAGTCGATCCCCTCGCTCGATCCCGAAGGTGACCGGGTGGCGCGTCTTCGCGAGCCCGTGGAGTACTGGAACGCGCTCGCGCTGCTCGCGGACATCGCGCTCGTGCTCGCGCTCTGGCTCGGCGCTTCGAGCGGGCGCCAGGTTCTCGTGCGTATCGCGGGCGGCCTGCTCGCCTACGTCGCGACCCTTTCGCTCTTGCTCACGCTCTCGCGGGTCGGCGTGGCGGCCGCCGCGGTGGCAGTTCTGCTCTGGCTGGCGCTCTCGGAAGGCCGCCGTGTGGAGGGCGCGCTCTTGCTCGCCGCCTCGGTTGTGCCGGCGGCGCTCGTCGGAGGTTGGGCCTTCACGCGACCGGCGCTCGTGGAGGATGTCGCCGAACGCTCCGATCGCGTCGCGGACGGGGCGCTGCTCGGTTTCCTCGCCCTGGCCGGGGCGGCGCTCGTCATCGCCATCGTCACGGTGGGCTCGCGTCTCGTCTTTCCAGAGAGCCGGCGGAGGAACGCGGGACGGGTGCTGCTCGGGTTGGCCGGAGTTGGCGCGGCTGCGGTGCTCGCCGGTGTCGTCGTCGCGGTCGGCAGCGCGATCTCCGACGACGCCGCGTGCGCCGAGATCGAGAACGATCCGAGCCGCCTCGGCTCGCTCGACCTGAGCAACCGTTTCTGCTGGTGGAACGAGGCGGTAGATGTGTACGTCGGCGACGCGCCGCAAGGGGCTGGCTCAGGCACGTTCGAGATCGCGCGCAAGCGCTACCGCTCTGATGCACGCAACGTCTCGCAACCCCACAGCGTGCCGCTGCAGCAGCTCGCGGACGGAGGTGTCGTCGCGCTCGGGCTGTTTATCGCACTCGTGCTCGCGGCCGGCGCCACCTGCGTCTCCGCGCTGCGCCGGCTCGACGGCGGGGAGCGCGCGGCCGCCGTGGCGCTCGTTGCGGCCCCGGCGGCCTATCTCGTGCACGCACTCGTCGACTACGACTGGGACTTTCTCGCCGTCACCGCTCCCGTCATGGTCGCGCTTGGCGTGCTTGCGGCCGCGGGCCAGGTGCCAGGGCCGAGGAGGGCACGGCCGGTGCTGGGAATCGGCGCCTTCGTGCTCGCCGCCGTTCTGCTCGTCTCGTTTGCGTCGCCGCGGCTCGCGGACAGGAGCGTCCGCGAGTCGACGCGCGCGCTGGACGACGCAGATCTCGAGCGAGCGCGAGATCGCGCGAGCTGGGCGAGGCGCCTCAATCCGTTCTCGATCGAGCCGATCTTCAGGTTCGCACGGATCAGGGAGAGCCAGGGCTTCCGACGATCGGCGGAGGCGACATATGTCGATGCGGTCGAGCTCCAGCCCGAGAACCCGGAGACGTGGTACGCGCTTGGGCTCTTCGAGTTTCAAGTGGCTCCTCGAAGGCTGTGCGCCGCGTATCGCTTCCTGAACGAGGCCTACACGCTCGACCCGGTCGGTCAGCAGTGGACAAGAGGGGGGCCATTGGATGTCGCTCGTGCGGCGGTCGATCGCGGCGCCTGCGAGCCGCGCTGAGGCGTCAGAAAGGGCGATCCGCGAGCACGGCGCCCGAGCGGACCGCCGCGAGGACCGCTTCGAGCGTGCCGGGAGGGGCGAGATCGGGCCGGAGCTCGTCCCAGCCGAACCAACGAAGCTCGCTCACCTCTCGTCTGTCGAAGGCGCTCTCGTCGCCGCCCAGCAACGTGGCGGTGTAGTACTCCACGTTGATCACCGCGGCTTCGGGCTCTGTTGGATCATCGGCGTACGTGTCCACCCAGACGCCGATGTGGGCAGCGACCCTCACGCGCAGCCCCGTCTCCTCGAGCACCTCTCGCTCGACGGCCTCGATCGGATGCTCGCCTACTTCGCAGAAACCGCCCGGAGCGCACCAACCGCCCTGCCAAGGCCCATAGGCGCGACGCGTGAGAAGCACCTTGTCGCCGCGGACGACGATCGCGTTTGCGCAAGGCTTCGGGTTGAGCCAATGGCTCACACCGCACGCGACGCAGGTGACCGGCGGACGCGAAGTCAGCCGAGTGCCGCAGGCGGAGCAGAAGCGGACTTCGGCCACTAGACCGCTAGGCGCCGAGGATGAAGACCAGCTGCGCGCGGCCGAGCTCTCCCGCGCGCACGCCGTCGAGCGGACCGACCTGCCTCACGCCGAGGTCTTTCGCCAGCCGGCGGCCTTCCCCGACGAACCCCGGCTTGTACATGACGAGACTGCGGGCGAAGTTGGCGCGGGGCGCGTTGCCCACGGCGCCGATCCGGTATCCGCGAGTCCGCACGCGCGAGGCGGCGCTTGCGGCTGCGCCGGTGCGTCCGTTCCCGTTCAGGACCATGACGACGGTTCGACCGCGTGGCGTCTTGAGGATCGCTTTGGGACTATGCCTCCGCGTCGCCGTTTGCTTGGCGGGCGAAGGGGCGAGCGCCCGTTCCTTCGCCGCGACCTGGACGCGATCCGAGACCGACTCGATCAGCGCGCCTCCGCCGATGACGAGAAGCAGGAGAAGCTCCGCGACGGCGATCGTGCCCGCGATATAGGCGGCGAGGCGCCAGGGGCGAACGAGAGCATCGGGAGCGACGAGCGGGTGATCCACGAGCGATTCGATTCGCCTGTGGCGGCGTTAGTCCTCCCGCTGGCTTCGCACCCACTCCCAGGTTGCCTGCAGCCCGTCCTCGAGGCCGACCATGGGCATGAACCGGAGCTCGGACGCGGCCAGGCTGGGATCGAGGACGCTCCGCTGGAGCTCGCCCCGGCGCGCTGGGGCGTGAGCCGGCTCGTCGCTCGAATCCGTGACCTGGCGGCACGACTCGTAGAGCTCGACCACGGAGACCTCGCGTCCCGTGCCGATGTTGAACACACCGCCGCGCTGGCCCAGGGTGGAGACCGTCGCCCGCGCCACGTCGCCGACGTACACGTAGTCACGTGTCTGTGTGCCGTCGCCGAAGATCCGAGCCTGCTTTCCGTCGGCGAGCGCTCCGAGGAAGATGGCGACGACTCCCGCCTCGCCGTGGGGATCCTGCCGCGGCCCGTAGACGTTCCCGTAGCGGAGGCACACATGCGTCGAGCCGTACAGCCGGTTGTCCATCCGCAGGTACTCCTCGCCGGCGAGCTTGGACGTCCCGTACGGCGAGAGCGGGATGAGCGGATCATCCTCTCGGGCGGGCTCGGCGCACTCACCGTACATCGCGCCGCCCGTAGAGCTGAAGACGATCGGAGCGCCGTGGGGGCGGGCCGCCTCGAGCACGCGGATCGTGCCGAGAACGTTCACCTCGGCATCTTCGACCGGGTGCTCTACGGCGACGCGAACGTCCGCCTGCGCGGCGAGGTGGAACACGGCTTCCGGGCGGATCTCCTCGAAGAGCTCGCTGAGCGGCTCGCGAATGTCGTGGACATGGAGCGTGGCTCCTTCGGACACGTTCTCGCGCTTCCCCGTCGCGAGCGAGTCGACGATGGCGACCTCGTCGCCGCGCGCGACAAGCGCGTCCACGACGTGAGATCCGATGAATCCGGCGCCCCCGGTGACGACCACGCGCATGCGTCCCATCCTACGGATGCCCGTCCCATCGAGACAGCGCACCTGTGGACGAGTTGACACGCTATTTGCACGCTTACAGTGCCAGGCAGTGTTAAGAACGCTCGCCGTAGGATGAGCGGCGATGTTCGTCTCCTTCGAAGGGCTCGACGGCTCGGGCAAGTCGACGCAGTCGGAGCTCCTCCGGGCACGCCTCGAAGCCGACGGCCAGACCGTTCTCGCGACCCGCGAGCCCGGCGGCACCGCGCTCGGTGAGCAGATCCGGGACCTCGTTCTCCATGGCGACCACGTCGAACCCTGGGCCGAGGCGCTGCTCTACGCGGCCGCCCGCGCCCAGCACGTGGAGCAGGTCATCCGCCCTGCGCTCGAGCGAGGCGAGTGGGTCGTCTGCGACCGCTACGTCGACTCCTCGGTCGCGTACCAGGGGGTCGGCCGTAGGCTCGGGCTCGACCGGGTGCTCGACATCAACCTGGCCGCGGTGGGTGGGCTCATGCCCGACCGAACCTTCCTGCTCCTCATCGATGCCGCTCAAGTCTCGAGCCGCCTTCGCGGGGAGCACGACCGGCTGGAGCGGGAGGACGAGGAGTTCCACCGCCGCGTCGACGCGGGCTACCGTGAGCTTGCCGAGCGGTTCCCCGATCGCATCGTCGTCCTCGACGGCACGCGCCCGTTGGAGGAGATCGCGGAGGAGGCGCATGGAGCGCTTCGCGTCAGTACCTGAGCAGCCCGAGGCCAAGCGGCTGCTCGGCGCAGCCCTCACGGAGGGTACGGCGCACGCCTACCTCCTTCACGGCCCGCAGGGTGTGGGCAAGCGAACTGCGGCGCTCGCATTCGCGGCCGCGCTCCTCGGCGACGCCCGCCGCGTGGCGGCCCGCACCCATCCCGACCTCTACGTCCTCGAGCCCCTCGGGGAGATGATCAGGATCGACGACGTGCGGGCGCTGCGGCACGATCTGCACATGCGGCCCTTCGAGGCCGACCGGCGCGTCTACCTCGTTCTCGACGCCCACCGGATGAACGAGGACGCGGCGGATGCCCTGCTGAAGGACCTCGAGGAGCCGCCCCCTTACGCGGTGCTCGTCCTCGTGGCGAGCGAGCTCGGCCCGCTGCCGCCGACCATCCTCTCGCGCTGCCAGCTCGTGCCCTTCAGGCGGCTCTCGGAGCGCGCAGTCCGAGAGTGGATTAGCGAGCGTGCGCCCGAGCGGAGCGAGGAGGAGATTCGCGCGCTGTCCCGAGCGTCGGCGGGCCGCCTCGACCGCGCGCGCCGCTTGCTCGACTACGCCGCTGCCGATCGGCGCGAGACGCTGATCGCCGCCGCGCGGTCCGTCTACCTCGACTCCGACTTCGACCCCGGAGATGCCGCCGCGGCCCTGCTTGGGATTTCCGACGAGCACGGCCAGGAGGCAAAGGCGCGGGAGCAGGCGTCGCTCGAAGGTGTCGATCTTCCCGCGCGCGAGGCGGACCAGCGGGTTCGGCGAGCGCAGCGCGGAGCCGAGCGGGAGGAGCTCCTCGCGGGACTCGAGGCGCTCGAGGCCTGGTATCGCGATCTCGTCGTCGTCGCGGCGGGCGCCGAGACGGCCGCGGTGCACGCCGACCGGCTGGACGACCTGCGGGAAGACGTGGCGCGCGACCTCGGAGACGGGCCGCTGCACGCAGCCGAGATCGCGCGCGAGACCTGGCGCACGCTCGAGGAGTTCAATCTCAACCCCTCGCTTGCGCTCGAAGCGCTTTTCGTCCGGCTCCAGCGGGAGCTGCGCGGTACGCATGCCCGGTCCTAGGATCCCTCGCATGCGGGGCTACACTCGGTCGACCTCGCCGACGTAGCTCAGCTGGTAGAGCACTTCACTCGTAATGAAGGGGTCCGCGGTTCGAGTCCGCGCGTCGGCTTCGGCTTCCGCCTTGTCTGATCTTGGTGACCGACACGACGAGGGCGAGCTTCATTCAGCTCTGCCATCTCCTCGGCGTGTGACGCGCGAAAGCTGACCTTAGACTCGAACAATGGCCGCACTGTCACCGCTCGTCGAACTCCGCGGCATCGTGAAGGAGTTCCCCGGGGTGCGTGCGAACGACGGCGTCGACTTCGAGCTCCGGCACGGGGAGGTGCACGCCCTTCTCGGTGAGAACGGCGCCGGCAAGACGACGCTCATGAACATCCTGGCGGCGCTCGTCCGCCCGGACACCGGCGAGATTCGGATCCGAGGCGAAGCGGTCGATCTGCGTTCGCCGAAGGACGCGATCGAGCGCGGGATCGGCATGGTGCACCAGCATTTCCGCCTTGTCGACCGCTTCACCGCCGCCGAAAACGTCACGCTCGGCTGGCACACGCCGAGGGTGCTGATTCGACCGCATCTCCTCGAACGGGAGATCGCGCGTCTCTCCGAGGAGTACGGCATGCGTGTCGACCCCGGTCGGGCGATCTGGCAGCTCTCCGTCGGTGAGCAGCAGCGCGTCGAGATCCTGAAGAATCTCTACCGCGGAGCGAACGTGCTCATCCTCGACGAGCCGACCGCGGTGCTCACGCCGCAGGAGGCGGTGCAGCTGTTCGAGGGCTTGCGCGGGATGGCCGCGGAGGGGCGGGGCATCGTCTTCATCACGCACAAGCTGGAAGAGGTGATGAGCGTCGCCGATCGCGTGACGGTCCTCAGTCGCGGGCGCAACGTCGCCACGGTGCAGAAGAGCGAGACGACCGAAGCGGAGCTCGCCCGTCAAATGATCGGCCGTGATCTTCCGCGCATGCCTGCTCCCGCACCCCGCGAGCCAGGCGCGCCGATCCTGCGTCTCGAGAGGGTGGACGCCGACGACGAGCGCGGGCTTCCGGCTCTCGCCGGCGTCGACCTCGAGGTGTTCGAGGGCGAGATCCTCGGCGTCGCCGGCGTCGCCGGCAACGGTCAACGGGCGCTCGCCGAGGTCGTGGTCGGCCTTCGTGACGTCCGCGCGGGGCGGGTGCTCTTGGGGGGAGACGACGTCTCGGCCTGGCCGGTTCGGCGCCGCATCGAGGCAGGTATCGGCTACTGCCCCGAGGATCGCCTGCGCTTCGGCGTCGCCTCCACGTTGTCCGTTCAGGAGAACCTGATCGCCAAGAGCTACGACCAGGCTCCCGTCGGAGGACGGTTTCTCCTCGATCGGCGAGGTGCCCGCCGTTACGCCGAAGAGCTCATTTCCCGTTTTGACATTCGCGGCGCCGATCTCGACGCGCCGGTGTCGGCGCTCTCGGGCGGAAACCTCCAGAAGGTCGTGCTCGCACGCGAGATCTCGGCCAATCCGCGGCTGCTCGTCGCGGCGCAGCCCACACGTGGGCTCGATCTCGGTGCCGCCGACGCCACTCGTCGGCTGCTGATCGAGCAGCGCGACGCCGGGCGTGCGATTCTCCTCATCAGCGAAGACCTCGACGAGCTCATCCGCCTCTCGGACCGCATCGCGGTGATCTACGAGGGCCGGATCACCGGAACCTTCCCCGCGCATCGCGCGGACGAGGAGGAAATCGGGCTGCTGATGGCGGGACGCGGGTGACGAACGTCGTGCGAGCGGCGCGAACGTTCGCCATCCAGCTGGCAGCGGTGGGCGTGGGGCTCGTCCTCTCCGCGATGATCCTCGCGACGATCGGGGTCTCGCCGTGGGAGGCGCTCACATCGCTCCTGCGCGGCGCCTTCGGGTCGGAGTTCGCGCTCACGCAGTCGGCGCTGAAGGCGATTCCCCTGGCGCTCACCGGCCTCTCGGTGGCCCTCTGCCTCCGAATGCGGCTTTGGAACATCGGCGCCGAGGGCCAGTTCCATGCGGGCGCGATCGGCGCGTCGTGGGCCGCTCTCACCTTCTCGGACATGACCGCGCCGGGGCTCCTCCCGCTGATGATCGGTGCGTCGATCCTCACGGGGGCGTTCTGGGCACTTCTTGCGGCCGTTCCACGCGCGCTCTGGGGCGTGAACGAGATCATCACGACGCTGTTGCTGAACTACGTCGCGATCCTCGCGGTCGCCTACCTCGTCACCGGCCCATGGCGGAGCGACGCGAGCTTCAACCTCCCGGTCTCGGACGTGTTCGGCTCAGGGGCCGTCCTGCCCCGGCTCGGCGACAGTCAGCTCCACGTCGGCGTCTTCATCCCGATCGTCGCGGCGCCCGTCCTCTACGTGCTCTTCAACCGCTCGAAGTGGGGCTACGAGGTGCGGATGATCGGCGCGAGCCCGGAAACCGCTCGCCTCGCCGGAATGTCGACCGCGCGGAAAATCCTCGTCGTCATGCTCGGGGCCGGGGCTCTGGCGGGGATGGCCGGCATGATCGAGGTGTCGTCCTCGTTCGGCCGCCTGCGCCAGGGGATCAGCCCCGGATACGGGTACATGGCAATCGTGATCGCCGCACTCGCTGCGGCGAACCTCGCCGGAACGCTCCTCGTGGCCTTTCTCTTCGGCGGCTTCATCGTCGGCGCCTTCGCGCTGCAGGCGCTCGGCGTGCCCCAGGCATTCGTGCTGTTGCTCCAGGGGATCGTTCTGTTCTGCGCGCTGGCCGGCTCCCAGCTCGCGGGCCGCCGCTCGATTCCGTGGATCCCCGCTCGCCTTCGCGGGTACCGCCGGCCCGCAAACGCCCCCGAGGAGGAGCCGTCCACACCCTGATCACCCTCCTGACGGCCGCCGTCGCCGCAGCCACCCCGCTCGTATTCGCCGCACTCGGTGAAGTCGTTTCAGAGCGCGCGGGCGTCATCAACCTCGGACTCGAGGGCATGATGCTCGTGGGCGCGGTCGTCGGGTTCCTCGCCATGAACGAGAGCGGGTCGCTCGTCGCGGGGATCGGCGCGGCGCTGGTTGCGGGTGCGCTGGTCGCGAGCGTACACGCGTTTTTCACCGTCACGCTGAGCGCGAACCAGATCATCTCCGGTCTCGGAATAACGATCGGAGGCGCCGGTCTGGCCGCGATTCTCGGGAGTTCTGTGGTCGGCACACCCGCGCGGGCGAGCTTCGGTGATCTCGACGTGCCGGGGCTGAGCTCGATCCCGTGGCTGGGCGAAATCCTCTTTCGCCAGCACCTTCTCGTCTACGTCGCCCTCTTGCTCGTCCCCGTCGTCTGGTGGACGTTCCGGAGGACGCGGGTCGGGCTTCACCTTCGGGCCGTGGGAGAGAACCCCGGTGCAGCCGATGCGATGGGCGTCTCCGTGGCCGGGTATCGCTACACCGCGGTTCTCTTTGGTGGCGCGCTGGCGGGGCTCGCGGGCGCGTCGCTCTCGCTCGCCGAGTCACCCGGGTGGTCGGAGGGAATGACCGCGGGCAGGGGGTGGATCGCGCTCGCCCTCGTCATCTTCGCCACCTGGAACCCGCTGCGTGTTCTCCTCGGCGCGTACCTGTTCGGCGCCTTCGATGTCCTCGCGTTCCGGGCCCAGATCATCGGGGTGGACCTCCCGTCGACGCTGCTCGGAATGATCCCGTACATCGCGACGATCCTCGTGCTGATCGTCGTCACGCTTCTCGGAGCGAGCAAGCGTCTCGGAGCGCCGAACGCGCTCGGCACCCCGTACGTTCGCGAGGGGTGACGATGAAAGACGCTCGATCGACCTCGGAGCTACCCGGCCGCAAAGCGGCCGGCTCCAGGGATTTTGCGCGAACGGAATCCGCGCGAGCGGATTCCGTTCTTGCGCCGACTAGCGCTGCAGCTCTGCGTCCAGCTCGTTCAGCTCGCGCGTGAAGCTCTCGCGGAAGCCCCTCTTCTCGTCGTCCGAGGCCCACGACCCGTCGATGCCGTTCATGACGAACTCGCGCACACGCTCAGGACCCCATTCGGCCGCCTGCACCATCCCCACGTATTCCTTCCCGATGTCCGTGTGGAACATCGGCGGGTCGTCGGAGTTGATCATGATCTTCAATCCCTCGTCTGCCATCTGCCGGATCGGGTGCTTCGTGAGATCGTCCGGGTCGAAGTAGCAGACGGCCGTCGCGGTGGGGCACACGGTGTAAGTGATTCCCTCGTCGCGCGTTCGCTTCACGAGCTTGGGATCGCCGAGGACGTGGTAGCCGTGGTCGATCCGCTCGACGCCGAGGAGGTCGAGGCAGGTCTCGATGTTCTTCGCGGGCGCGTCCTCGCACGCGTGCGCCGTCAGCCGGAGCCCACCCTCCTTTGCGAGCCGGTACGCGTCCACGAACTTCTCGGGCGGATCGGGTGCCTCGGCGCCGTCCATGCCGAGCCCGATCACCTCGTCGCGCCGGTGCTCGAGCACCTGCTCGACCATCTCGCGCGCCATCTCGGGCGGGTCCTGCCGGTACACGTCGGCGATGAGACGGCACTTGACGCCGAGCTTCCGTTCCGCCTCGCGGATCCCGTCGACGAGGCCGTCGACGACCGTCTTGTAGGGCACGCCGCGGCGCGTGTGCAGCGTCGGGTTGAAGAACATCTCCCGGTACTTGAGGTTGCCGAGCTCGACGCCGTCCTCGATCGACTCGTACGCCGTCCTCGCGAAGTCCTCCTGGTCCTGCAGTGTCGAGGAGACCATGGCGAAGATCTCGAGGAACTCGTAAATCGAGTCGTAGTCGTAGAGCTTGTCCGCGTCCTGGGTCGGGAGCTCCACATCGTGCTTGCGGGCGAGGTCCGCGAACGTCTGCGGTCGCACGGTGCCCTCGAAGTGGCAGTGCAGCTCGACCTTCGGGACCTTGCGGAGGTACTCATCGTAGTTCACCGTTCGCGCTCCGCTAGCTCGGAAGGGTTCCTTCGACACCCTCGACGAACCAGTTCCACTCGACGAACTCCTCGAACGTCACCTCGTGGCCCTCCTCGAAGCGAACGTTCCCCGTCTGATCTGAGATCGGACCGACGAACGGGTTGAAGCTGCCGTCCTTGAAGCCCTCGAGCTTCTCGTCGACCTCCGCGCGCACCTCCTCGGGCACCGATTCGCCGTAGGGCGCAAGGGACACGGTGCCTTCTTCGAGCGTGCCCCAGTAGTCCTCCGACTCCCACGAGTCGTCTATTGCGGCCTGCACGCGATCCACGTAATGGTCGCCCCAGTTCAGCACGACGGCTGAGAGAAAGGCTTTCGGGCCAAAGCGAGACATGTCGGAATTCCACGTCGCGGCGTAGACGTTGTTCGCCTGCGCCTCCTGGAGCACCGACGCGCTGTCCTCGATGCCGAAGAGGACGTCCACGCCCGCGTCGATCAGCCCCTTGGCCGCCTGCTTCTCCTTCGGCGGGTCGAACCAGGTGTTGATGAACACCATCTTCACCATCGCCTGGGGGTTCACGCTCTGCGCGCCGAGCGTGAACGAGTTCACGTCTCTGATCACCTCCGGAATCGGGAACGATCCAACGTAGCCGAGCTGGTTCGACTTCGTCATCCGGCCGGCGATCACGCCCAGGAGGAACGACGGCTCCCAATGCTGGACGAAATACGTGGAGACATTGTCGGCGCGCTGGAACCCGGTCGCGTGCTCGAATACGACGTCCGATTGCTGCTGCGCTTTCTGAATCACGGTGTCGCCGTAGCCGAAGCTCGTCGCGAAGATCATCTTGTTGCCCTGCGAGATGAGCTGCTCGAGCGCGGGGCCGGAGTTCGCCTCAGGAACGCTGTCGAGAAAGGTGGTCTCCACGTCCCCGGCGAGCTCGCTCTCGAGGAACTTGCGGGCTTCGTCGTGCTGGAACGTCCAGCCCGCGTCGCCTGGTGGGCCGATGTACATGAAGCCGACCTTGAAGGCCTCTCCGGATGCGTCGCCGTCGTCGTCGTCACCTCCACATCCGGCGGCGATGAAAGCGAGAGCAAGTGCGACACAGACCGCAGAGAGCAACCGAAGCATCAGGGCCTCCTGAACGATGGGCTCGGGAGCTTGAGTCTCCCAGAGCGCGAGCACCCGTGCAACCGAAATAGCGAGGAACCTTCAGTGCGGATGACGAGGTCTTCGCGCACTTGGCCCCTATTGGAGGCTACGGCGTCGAGACGACCTCGAAGAGCTGCCAGTCCCCGGGCACGCCTTTCAGGTCATGCGTCCCCCGATCGGCGAAGTCGATATCCGATCCCAGAACGAGATCTTTGACCGTCGCGGAGACGAGGATGCCTCCGTCCTCGGCGATCGACATCACGCGCGCGCCGACATGAACGGCCAGGCCGCGATCGCGTTGCCGACGAGCTCGATCTCGCCGGTGTGGAGGCCAACGCGGATCGTCACGCCGAGTTCCCGGAGTGCGTCGACCACGCGCGCAGCGCAGGTGACGGCGCGTGCGGGGCCGTCGAAGATTGCCAGGAACCCGTCGTCGGTGTGATCGATCTCGCGTCCGCGGTAAGCCTTCAGGTGCTCGCGGACGATCTCGTCGTGGGACTGCACGAGGCTGACGCATGCGCGATCGCCGCGCTCGGCAACAAGCCGCGTTGAGCCGACGATGTCGGTACGACCGCGGGTCAGGTCTTCCACGTTCCATCGCGAAACGCCGCCGTTGTCGGCTCTCGATGCGTTGATCTCGACGGGCCGCTAGGACCGCGGGTCAAGCGTCCTCCATTCCACGCTTACAGCACGCAGGCGGAAAGTTTTGGCGGCGGCGGCTCCAAAAGTGTCTGGCGCTCTCCGCGGCGTCGGCGTCTCGGTCGTCAACGCTCTCTCCGAGCGGCGAGCCCCGTCCCGCGCTACGGCCCACCTGCAGGCACCCAGGTCGGGGGTGCATCGAAGCCGAGTGCGCACGCGGCCCCGATCCGGGGGTCTACGCGGGGTCTACGCGTTTGCCGTCCGCAGTTCGGCCGCCACCGTGGACTGGCCAGCTTCTTGGATTCATGCGTCTTCCTACGACTCGGCACGCCTGGGGACGACACATGTTCAACGTAATGAAGGGGTCCGCGGTTCGAGTCCGCGCGTCGGCTTAAGGTTTCCGGGCGGTTTTCGAGGCTGGCAGCTCCCCCGTCCGTGCCTGGTCTACAGCGTCTACGGGCTAGGGCTCACGACCATCGCGCTCCCGCCACCACGGCGCACGGGCTCGGC
>JBPCMD010000004.1:0-9185 GCA_051002595.1 Gaiellaceae bacterium | reverse complement strand
GTCAGGCGAGATAAAGGAGTCGCCCTCGCGGCCGCCTCTGCGGCTCACCCGGATGTAGCCGTCGGCGACACCTGCTTTCATGTTCCCATCATGGTCTCCCAACTCGATGTAGTCAAGTACCTAGACGGGACGAACGTCGAGGCGGTGTACCACGGCCCGGTCAACCGCTCGTCGCCTTCTGTCGTGTTTTCCTGGGAGGAGTAGGAACGAGGCTTGCGTCGCCCTCGTTCGTCGGCGGACCTTGAAGTGCGAGTCAAACCCTCTGCCCCTACGAGCGCCACGGGGGCGGACGCTTCTCGAGAAACGTGCGCAGACCCGCTTGACCCTCCTCGCTCGTTCGCCGAGCGGCCGCGATCGGCACGGTCTCGGCCCCGGAAGGTCGTTCGCGGACAAGTCGCTTTGCTTCCCGCACGGCCTCCGGCCCTCCTGCGAGGAGCGCCTCCACCACTCCTGAGACGGCCTCATCCGTGTTCTCCGCGACCTCGTGCACGAGCCCAATCCGGAGCGCGACGTCCGCGCCGAACCGCTCTCCCGTGAGGAAGTAGCGCCGCGCCGCGGAGCCGATCCTGGGGAGAACGAACGGGGAGATGACAGCGGGGATGATCCCGAGCCTGACCTCGGTGAACCCGAACACGGCCTCCGGATGGGCGATCGCGATATCGGCGCATGCCACGAGCCCCGAGCCGCCCCCGAGCGCATACCCGTGCACCAGGCAGACGACGGGGACAGGACAGGCGTCGATCGCCTCCAGCATCCGGAGGAGACGCGTCGCATCCTCCACGTTCTCGTCGTAGGAAAGATCGATCGAGGAGCGCTGCCACTCGACGTCGGCGCCCGCGCAGAAGCTCGGACCGTCACCGGAGAGCACCACTGCTCGAGCGTCTCCGACATCCGCGAACGCTCCGGTCAGCTCGGCGATGAGCGCGGCGTCGAAGGCGTTCCGGCGCTCGGGTCGGGCGAGCGTTACGCGCAGAACGCGGTCGTCTCGTTCGACCCGAAGTGCCTCCATGGTCGAAACCATAAGGTTTGCGCATGGCGGCCAAGCGCTTCACGGTCGAGCTCGAGCGGACAGGGAAGACGGCCACGATGTTCCGCGTGCCCTTTGATCTGAAGGAGGCGTTCGGCCGCGCGCGACCTCCGGTCCGGATCACGATTCGCGGCCACACCTGGCGGACGACACCGGGGGTCTATGACGGAGTGGGGCACATCGTCGTCAACCGCGCGGTCAAAGCCGCTACCGGAGTTGATGCGCCGGACCGCGTGCAGGTCACGATGGAGCTGGACACGGCGCCGCGCACGGTCAGCGTTCCACCCGACCTTCGAGCAGCTCTGGCAGCGGCGCCGGAGGCGAAGGCAGCGTTAGCTGGTATGTCGTTCACGCATCGCCGCGAGTACGTCGAATGGGTCGAGGAGGCGAAACGCCAAGAGACGCGCGCCCGACGCATCGCCGCGACCGTCGAGCATTTGCGCGCGGGCGAGCCGCTCCGCTGATGGCGCTCGAGGGAGCGCTCGCCGCTTCGGTGACGCCACTTCGAGCTTCCGGAGCAGCGCTGAACGAAGACGCCTTCGGGCCGCTCGTCGACTTCTTCGTCGAGGCGGGTCTCGACGGGATCCTCGCGCTCGGAACGGCGGGCGAGGGGATCCTCCTCGATGAGCGCGAGCGGCGCCTCGTCGCCGATTTCTTCCTGCAGGCGGCGGACAACCGGTTGCAGGTGGCCGTTCAGTGCGGCGCGCAGACAACCGCCGAGACGGTCGCCCTCGCCGCGCACGCCGCGGAGGTCGGCGCGGACGCGGTGGTGGTGATCGGGCCGCCGTACTTCCCGCTGGACGAGAAGGCGCAGCACGCGCACTTCCTCGCGGCCGCGATGGCGTGCGCGCCGCTTCCGTTCTACGTCTACGAGTTCGAGTCGACGAGCGGATACGCCGTCGTTCCGGCCGTCCTCGAGCGGCTTCGCGACGATGCGCCAAACCTCGCCGGTCTGAAGGTCTCGGACACGCCCTTCGAGCGCTTCTCGCGCTACCTGCTCCCGGATCTCGACATCTTCGTCGGGCCGGAGGCGCTGATCCACGAGGGCCTGGCGGCGGGCGCCGTCGGCGCGGTCTCCGCCCTCGCATCCGCGTTTCCTCGCGACGTGTGCGGCGTCGTTCGAAATCCGAGCGCGGAGGGAGCGGCGCGGCTTGCCGACTTGCGCGCGTTCGTCGAGCGGTTCCCGCGGCAGGCTGCGCTCAAGCGCCTGCTCGGCCGTCAGGGCGTTCGAGTGCTGGAAGATGTGCGGGCGCCGCTCCGCGGGCTCACCACCGAGGAGCGCGACGAGCTCGATGCCTGGCATGCGTCGTTGACGGCGTAGGGACCGGGCATGCCCGGTCCCTACAGTCCCAAGATGTCGAATTCCTCTGCGAGCTGGATCGGTTCCGATGAGCTCACGGGCGCGAGCAACCTCCTCAGCGAGCTCGTCGCCGAACGCGACGACTCCGAACCGCTCACTTGCTGCGTTCCACAGCCACGCGCTTGGCGGCTCGAGCTCGGCGAGCGAGTCGCGAAGCTCCTCGATCGTCGTCTTCGAGTCGTACAGGCTCCAGATGAGTATGCGGACGATCACATGCGGAAGATGCCGAAGGTCGTCTCCGGCACAGGTGCGTTCGCAGCGGCCGAGAGCCCGAGCGCAAGGACTTGCCGCGTGTCCAGCGGATCGATGATGCCGTCGTCCCAGAGCCGCGCCGTCGAGTAGTACGGGCTCCCCTCCGTCTCGTAGGTTGCGCGGATCTCCTCCGGATCCGTGTCGCCGACCATGGAGAGCACCATCGCAGCCTGCTCGCCTCCCATGACCGAGATGCGCGCGTTCGGCCACATCCACAGCTGCCGCGGCTCGTACGCGCGGCCGCACATCGCGTAGTTGCCGGCGCCGAACGAGCCTCCGACGACGACCGTGAACTTGGGCACCTCCGCGCACGCCACAGCCATGACCAGCTTGGCGCCGTCGCGCGCGATTCCACCCTCCTCGTACTCCTTCCCGACCATGAAGCCGGTGATGTTCTGCAGGAAGACCAGTGGGATCTTGCGCTTGCAGGCCAGCTCGATGAAGTGCGCGCCCTTCTGCGAGGACTCGGCGAAGAGGACACCTTGATTGGCGAGGATTCCGACCGGATACCCCTCGATGCGCGCGAAACCGCAGATGAGCGTCTCGCCGTACAGTTCCTTGAACTCGTGGAACCGCGACCCGTCGACGATGCGCGCGATCACCTCGCGCGCATCGAGCTCGTGGCGGAAGTCCTCGGGAATCAGGCCGTAGAGCTCGGAGGGATCGAGCTCGGGCGGCTCCGGGCGGGCGATCTCCCACGGGCTGGGCGGCGGCGGGTCGAGATGCCGCACGATCTCGCGGCAGATCGCGAGCGCGTGCTCATCCGAGGTCGCGTAGTGGTCGGCGACTCCCGACCGGCGCGCATGGACGTCGGCTCCGCCGAGCTCCTCTGCCGTAACGTCCTGCCCCGTCGCCGCCTTGACGAGCGGCGGGCCGCCGATGAAGATCGTGCCCGTCCCGCGGACGATCACCGTCTCGTCCGACATCGCCGGCACGTAGGCCCCTCCCGCGGTGCAGGAGCCCATGACCGAGGCGATCTGCGGGATCCCGAGCGCCGACAGGCGCGCCTGGTTGAAGAAGATGCGCCCGAAGTGCTCTCGGTCGGGGAAGACCTCGGCCTGGAGCGGCAGAAACGCGCCGCCGGAGTCGACCAGATACAGACAGGGGAGACGGTTCTGGCGCGCGACCTCCTGCGCGCGCAGATGCTTCTTCACGGTGAGCGGGTAGTAGGAGCCGCCCTTGACGGTCGCGTCGTTGGCGACGATCACGCACTGGCGGCCCTCCACGACCCCGATCCCCGTGACGATGCCCGCCGCGGGCGCGTCCCCCTCGTAGAGCTCCCACGCGGCGAGCGCGTTCAGCTCGAGGAACGCGGTCCCAGGGTCGACGAGGCGGTCGATTCGCTCCCGTACGGGGAGCTTTCCTCGCGAGCGGTGGCGTTCGACGGACTTCTCGCCGCCGCCCTGGGCGACGAGCGAGCTTCGCTCGCGTAGCTCCGTGACGAGTTGCTCCATCCGCTCCTGGCGTGCGCGAAAAGAGTCAGCCGCGCGATCCACCTGCGTCGAGAGCATCGCCATCGGCGCGTGAGCCTATCGCTTGCCCCATTGCACGGCGTCCGCGACACTCCCGGAACAACCGCCCGAAGCGAGGGGAGAGCATGAGCGACACGGTGAAGTACGTCCTCGACGAGACCCGCCTGCCCGAGGCCTGGTACAACCTCGTGGCCGATCTCCCCGAGCCGCCGCCGCCGGTGCTCCACCCGGGAACAGGACAGCCCGTTGGCCCCGACGACCTCGCGCCGCTCTTCCCGATGCAGGTCATCATGCAAGAGGTCGCGACCGACCGGTTCCTGACGATCCCGGAAGAGGTGCGCTCGGTGTACCGCCAGTGGCGGCCGACGCCGCTCTATCGCGCGCGACGTCTCGAGAAAGCGCTCGAGACGCCCGCGCGCATCTACTACAAGTACGAGGGCGTCTCTCCTGCGGGCTCGCACAAGCCCAACACCGCGGTCCCGCAGGCGTTCTACTCTAAGCAAGAAGGCGTCACCCGCCTGACCACGGAGACGGGCGCCGGCCAGTGGGGATCGGCGCTCGCGTTCGCGGGCGCGGTCTTCGGGCTCGAGGTCGAGGTCTACATGGTCAGGGTCTCATACGACCAGAAGCCGTACCGGCGAGGGCTCATCGAGGCGTACGGGGCGCGCGTCGTCGCGAGCCCGTCGGACGAGACGAACTCGGGGCGCGCGATCCTCGCCGAGCAGCCCGACTCGACCGGCAGCCTCGGAATGGCGATCTCCGAGGCAGTCGAGGCCGCGGCGACGAGAGAGGACACGAAGTACTCGCTCGGCTCGGTCCTGAGCCACGTGCTCATGCACCAGACCGTCATCGGACAGGAGGCGAGCGCGCAGATGGAGCTGGCCGAGGATTACCCAGACGTCGTCATCGGCTGCACCGGTGGGGGCTCGAACTTCTCCGGGATCTCCTTCCCCTTCATCGGCCGCGCGCTCCGGGACAACAGCAAGATCCGCGTGGTTGCCGTCGAGCCCGCCGCGTGCCCGAGCCTGACGAAAGGGCTGTACGCCTTCGACTTCGGAGACACCGGGCATCTGACGCCGCTCGTGAAGATGCACACGCTTGGGTCGACGTTCGTCCCCCCACCGTTCCATTCGGGTGGCCTCCGCTACCACGGCATGGCGCCGCTGGTGAGCCATCTCAAGGAATTGGGCCTGATCGAGGCCCGCGCGTACACGCAGACAGAGGTGTTCGCCGCGGGTGTCGAGTTCGCGCGGGTCGAGGGAATCCTGCCCGCGCCCGAGGCCAATCATGCGGTCAAAGCCGCGATGGACGAGGCGATCCGCTGCCGCGAGGAGGGAGAGTCGCAGGCGATTCTCTTCAATCTCTGCGGCCACGGCCACTTCGACATGCAGGCGTACATCGACTACGCGGCCGGCAAGCTCGTCGACCACGAGTACTCGGAGGACGAGGTCGCGATGGCGCTCGCCGGCCTGCCGGCGGTCGCGGTGTGACGGAGGCCGCGGGAGAACGAGAGCTCGCCGTTTCGACCTTCAACCGAGTATGGGAGCTTCTGGGGGTCGCCGAGCGGAGCCCAGAAGAGATCGACGAGATGATCCACGCGGCGCACGTCTCCTGCTTCGTGTGGAGCACCATAGGGACGCTCGCGAACGTCGCCCGCGGCGAGTGGCAGTGCGCGCGCGTCTACGCCACCCTTGGGCACGCAGAGTCTGCGCTCTGGCATGCGCGGCGCTGTCTCGAGCTCACCAAGGCCGGAGGCGAAGGCTTCGAGGACTGGGACCTGGCGAGCGCACAGCAGGCGGTGGCGCACGCATATGTCGCAGCGGGTAATACGGAGGAAGCACGCCGCTGGGCAGGGCTTTCCCGAGCAGCGCTCGCCGGTGTGGAGAATCCAGTAGACCGGGAGCTCATCGAGAGCCAGATCGCCGAGCTCGGCATGTAGGCGGCGAGATCGTTTCTCGTCGGGTCGGCGCGGGTATGTGGTGAGCCGAAGAAGCACCGACCGAAAAGAGGAGAAACCCGATGGACGCATGGATCTGGATCGTGATCGCGCTCGTGGCGATCGTTGCAGTCGGGCTCATCGCGATGATGGCGATGAGGAAGCGGCAGACGTCTCACCTGCAGGAGCGCTTCGGCCCGGAGTACGACCGCACGGTCGACGATACGGGCGGTCAACGCGACGCGGAGCGCGAGCTCCGAGACCGCGAGAAGCGGCACGACGAGCTTGACATCCGGCCGCTCTCAGAGGAGGCGCGCGGACGCTATGCGGACGAATGGCAGAGCGTCCAGGCCCGCTTCGTCGACGAGCCGGAGGACGCTGTCCGAGACGCCGATCGTCTCGTCCAGCAGGTCATGGGCGAGCGTGGCTATCCGACGGACGACGACTTCGAGAGTCGCGCCGCAGACGTCTCGGTCGACCATCCCGAGGTTGTCGAGAACTACCGTGAGGGTCACGCCCTCTGGCGTCGTTACGACGAAGCCAACGGTCAGGGGGAAACCGAGGATCTACGCCAGGCGATGGTGCGCTTTCGCGCGCTGTTCGAGGAGCTCCTGGAAGGCGACCGTGTCGGAGAGGTGAGCTGAGATGGCTGACGACGAGCGCACCACCATGGCCGAGAACGACACCAGCACCACAACCGATGAGGAGAGCCCCCCGATGTCCGACGACCAGAGCGCGACGACCGCCGACGAACGGCTGAGCACCGCCGACCTCGTGCGCGACCCCGGCGACACCGATGACGTGGTGGATCGCGGAGGGGAATCCGGCGAGCGGGAGCCGCTCTTCGCCGGAGACGACGCCGAGCGCTTCCGCTCACGCTGGCAGGAGGTGCAGGCCGGTTTCGTCGACGAGCCCCAGCAGGCGGTGAAGGACGCTGACTCCCTCGTGGCGGAGCTCATGCAGCGACTTGCCGAGACATTCTCGCAGGAGCGCACGAACCTCGAGTCGCAGTGGGACTCGGGAGACGACGCGTCGACGGAGGATCTGCGCGTGGCGCTGCAGCGCTACCGCTCGTTCTTCGATCGCTTGCTCTCCGCGTAGACGAGAAAGCAAAGACACGCCTCGCCCTCGATTTGCAGTCGCGAGTCGAGGGCGAGGCGAGCTACCCTGCACGGGATCAGCCGCCCGCGGCTCGCGAATGCTCGAGGCGCGTCAACGCCATCGCCTCCGCCGCGGCGGAGGCAGCCGGCCCGGCTATGGCCGCCAGAAACGTCGCCGCGTCGATCTCGAAGGCTCGCACGCGCGTCTGCGCGGTGACCGTCGCCGTCCGCGGAACCGTTCGTAGAAGCGCGATCTCGCCGACGCCTTCTCCGGGGCCGCAGGTGCGTAGCGATCGTCTATCATCGCTGACGTCCGCCAACCCCTCTGCGATCAGCAAATAGCGGTCGCCTGGCTCGCCCTTTTGCATGAGGACAGCGCCGGGCTCGAAAGCGACCGGCACGAGGCTCGCCGCGAGGCGATCGAGTACGGTCAACGGCAGCGGGACGAAAAGGGGGTTGCGCCGAAGGAGCGCGAGGTGCTCTTCTGGAGGTGCCGTACCTCGGACGCCGCGGACGACGGGGCGCCAGGTCAGGACCGCAAGCAGCGGAAGCACGGCACCGGCGACAACGAAGGCCATTCTCACTCCGACCAGGGACACGAGTGCCGGAGCGACCAGGCTCCCCAGGAGGAGCCCGATCCCGAATAAGCCTTCCATGATCGCGAACATCGCGACCCGGTCCTCGTTGCGTACACCACGCTGGACCAACGTGAAGCCGGTGACGTCGAGTACCGCGTTGCTCACGCCGGTGACGAAGAGCGCCGCGAACGCCAGCGCGGCCGTGGGTATCGCGCCGATGAGGATCAGGGGGAGCCCCCAGCAGGCGAGCGCGATCATGCAGACTCGTGCGAGGTGCTTTCCGCCTCCGAGGCCGAGCGCAGCGAGCGCGCCGACGAGCCCGCCGAGACCGATCGCCGCGTTCAAGAGCCCGATACCGGTGTCGCCCATGTCCAGCAGCTCGATGGAGGCGACGACGATGAGGGTGATCAGCAGGCCACGGACGAAGACCTGGACGACAAAGTTGCCGATGAGCCGCGCAGCATGCGGGTACCGCCGCAACACGTGAGGAGCGTCTGCGAGCCGAAACCGCGAGCTGCGATCGGCGCCGATTCCACCGCGAGCGTCTTCCGCGCGCTCGAAGCTGATGCCCGTTGCAGCAGCCGCGGCCCCTGCAAAGGCGGCGGCGATCAGCAGGCTCGCCGCCGTGGATCCGGTTGCTGCGACGAGCAGTCCGGCCAAGAGCGGTCCGAGGAACGTTCCGATGCCTTCGCCGGTGCTCGACGCGACGTTCGCGGCCACGAGCTCACGTGGTGTGCGTGCGAATGCGGGAAGCAGCGCGCTTTGAATCGGGCGCACCAGCGATCCGGCGCCGGCGACCACCGCCGCGAGCGCATAGGTCGCCTCGACCGGCAGCCCGGCGGCAACGACGATCGCGGTTGCGGCCGCCCCTGCGGCGCGGACGAGATTGATCGCGGTGAGCATCCGGTCGCCGCGATATCGCTCCACCAGGGTCGCTGCGAACGGCGCCGCGATGATGGCGGGTACAACGCGGACCGCGCCGAGGATCCCGGCCGCCAGCGCTCCTCCGGCCTCGTAGGCGACGATCAGCAGGACGACGAGGAGCGCCCAATCGGCCGCGGTCCCCGCCGTCCAGGCGATCTCGACCCTGCGGATCGAACGGTTCCCGAGCACCTCTCGAACGGCGGCTGCGGCTGCCGAGGTTGTACCTCCGCTCATAGGGGCATCATCTCCCGTCGGCGGCGTTTGCGTGCGGCCTGGACGTGGGTAGGAAAGTGCGATGGTGAGCAGCGTCCCTCCCCACGTGCGGAAGTCCTTGGCAGTGAAGCCGTCCCGAGATGCTCGGCGATGTAGTCGTTCAGCACGGGCAGGGCGCTCGATCGACGACTTCCGACTAAGAACTCGAATCAAAATGAAGCCTTGAGCCGCCGGAACGACCCGTGCGGCGCGCTGCGGCGTCCTCAGTCGCCCCGATATGCCTCATATCGGGGCTCCCTGCGTCCTTGCATCGCACTCGCCCG
>JBPCMD010000003.1:0-10161 GCA_051002595.1 Gaiellaceae bacterium | reverse complement strand
GCGTCCGCCCAATCCGAGCTTGGCGTTACGGTGAAGCGACATCCGAGCCCTCCTTCGAGAGTGAGTCGTGGCAGACCCACAGCCTCGAAGGAGGGCCGGATAGATCTCTCAGGCGTTCACAACCTGTGTGGGCGGGACATCTAGATCCTCGGCCTGAAGTCACAGTCCAGCGCGTCGACGCGCACGTCGAGCGGCTACAGCAAGGCGGATCTGAGGGCGCGCTCGAGCACACGTGATTCGTCCACGCCGGGAACGGCGACGCCCGCCGCAGCCGCGTCGGCCAGCACGCGCTCGGGAACGAGGCCGACGAGCTCGCCGTCGACGAGTCTCGCGCCATGCCGCGCGGCCTCCTGTCGAACCCGTTCCACCACTTCATGGAGCGGCGCACGCTCGAGGTCGAGCACGTTCATGCTCACCTGAATTCGCCCGGAGCGCGGCAGCTCGAGGCCGATCGCCTGCACTCCCGGCATCCCGCCGCCGGACTCCCGGATCGACGCCGCGATGGAACGCGCCACAGCCGCGTCGGCCGCTCCCAGTACGACGTTGTAGGCGACGAGCGGCGAACGCGCTCCGACGAGGAGCGCGCCGGAACGCGGATCGAGCCTGGAGGGGCCGGCATCCACTCGCAGCTCGCCCGCCTCGACGCGTCGCCCGAGCTCCGGCAATCCTCCTGAGCGGAAGAACGCGGGCCGGTTGCCGCCACCCACCGTCCCGTACAGGAACACCGGAACCCCGAGCTCGGCGCCCACCCGCTCGGCCACGGCGCGCGCGGCAGCTCGAGCTTGCTCCACGTCCGCTGGGACGAGGTGCACGAGAGGCACGACGTCGACCGCGCCGACCCGGGGATGAACGCCGTCGTGGACACGCAAGTCGACGAGCTCGAGAGCCCGCGCGATTCCGGCTACGAGCGAATCCACGAGCGGGTCGGCGTCGGCGGCGAGAGTGAACACCGAGCGGTGGTGATCCATGTCCGCATGAACGTCGAGGAGCGCCGCGCAGCTCGCGAAGGCATTGCCGATCTCCCGTATCGCGCTCGCGTCGCGCCCTTCGGAAACGTTAGGCACCGACTCCAGCACGATCCGTACCCTACGAGCCGGTGACGGCAGAGGAGGACTTGACCACACGACCGCAGTCCGCACGACGGACCTTTGTCCGCCTGCTCGCGTTCCTGCGTCCGTATCGCGCCTCGCTTGCTGTCTCCTCCGGCCTCGCGATCGCCTCTCAAGTCGCGGGAATCCTCGTGCCCGTCTTCACGGGGTTCGTCATCGACGAGCTCGACGGAGACCCGGACTCGAGGGTTCTCATGTACTGGATCGGCGCCATCGTCGCGCTCGGGCTCATCCGCGGCGCGCTCATGCTCGGACGTCGCCTGCTCTCGGGCCGGCAGGCCCTGGCCGTCGAGTACGACCTGCGCGATGACCTCTACGCGCACTTTCTGCGCCTCTCTTTCGGATTCTACGACCGCAGCCAGACCGGGCAGCTCATGTCGAGAGCGACGATCGACCTGCAGTCCGTCCGCTTCTTCCTCGGGTACGGCCTCATCTTCTTCGCCCAGCACGTGGTGACGATCGTCGTCGTCACGGCCGTGCTCTTCGTCTACAAGTGGCAGCTCGCGTTGATCGCGCTCGCGATCACGCCTGCGATCGTCCTCATCGCCCAGCGGTACAGCCGCGTCTCTCACCCGGTGCTGCGCGATGTGCAGGCGAAGCTCGCCGACGTCTCGACCGTGGCCGAGGAGAGCATCGTCGGGGTGCATGTCGTCAAGTCGTTCTCCCAGGAGGAGCGACGCGGGAGGCAGTTCGCTCGCGCCGCCGACTCGGTCTTCGATCGAGCGCTCGCCGCGAACCGTCAGCGCGCGCTCTACGTGCCGTTGCTCAGCTTCCTTCCCCTCATCGCGCAGGCCGCGGTACTCCTCGTCGCCGGACGCATGGTGGTCAACGGAACGCTGACCCCGGGCGACTTCTTCGCCTTCTTTCTGTTGCTCGCGATGCTCGTGATGCCGCTGCGCATGCTCGGCATGTGGGTTGGTCAGGCGCAGCGGGCGACCGCCGCCGGAGAGCGCATCTTCGAGGTCCTCGACGAGCCTGAGGAGATCTCGGACAGCGACGGAGCTCATCCACTCCCGCCCGGCCCTGGACACGTCCGCTTCGAGTGCGTCGACTTCGGCTACGAGCCTGGCCGTCTCGTCCTGGAGAACGTCGATCTGGAGATAGCGGCCGGACGCACCCTCGCCCTCATCGGCCGTACTGGCTCCGGCAAGACCACGTTGGCCGCGCTCGTTCCGCGTTTCTACGAGGTGTCGGACGGGCGCGTGCTCGTCGACGGCATAGACGTGCGGGACGTCCAGCGTCGCTCGCTGCGTCGCGAGATCGGGGTGATCTCGCAGGATCCGTTTCTCTTCTCGGCGTCAGTCCGCGACAACATCGCCTTCGGGCTGCCGGACGCCCCGCCCGAGGCCGTCGAGGCGGCCGCGCGGGCGGCGCAGGCCCACGACTTCATCGTCGACGATCTGCCACAGGGCTACGACACCGTCATCGGCGAGCGCGGGATCACGCTCTCGGGGGGCCAACGTCAGCGCATCGCTATCGCGCGAGCGCTGCTCATCGATCCGCGCATTCTGGTTCTCGACGATGCGACCGCCTCCGTCGACGCCACCACGGAGGCTCGGATCCGAGAGGGACTGCGAGAGGTCATGCGCGGCCGAACGACCATCATCATCGCTCACCGGCTATCGACCATTGCGCTGGCCGACGAGATCGCCGTGCTCGACAACGGTCGGATCGTCGCACGCGGGACACAGACGGAGCTCCTCGCGGAGAACGCCCTGTTTCGGGAGATCCACGAGCACGGGTTGCTCCAGCAGGTGATCGCCGGATGAGCAGACGCGAGCGACGTGGGCTCGGCTGCGGGCTTCCTCGCAAACGGCACACATTCGGCACGAACACGTTCCCTATGCGTGTGGATTTCGGCGATATGCTCGCAGTGGGTGGTGGGTCGGGGTGCCCCGTCTGAAAGCCGGAAAATGAAGATCTGGCAGGCGGGAAGCCATCTCACCGACGAACGCGTCGCCCGGGTGGACGACTGGTCGTGGAGACAGACGCGGCGCCGGCTCGCGGTGCTCTTCCGCCTTGCCCGTCCCTATCGTGGACGGGCGGCGCTCGCGGTCGTCACGCTCGTCGCCTACACGCTCGTCGCGCTGCTGCCGCCCTACCTCGCGAAGCTCGCCGTCGATGACGGGATCGGCGAGCGCGACCTGCGCGCACTGACCCTCGTCGTCATCGCCTTCTTGGCGACCGGGGTCGCGGCCTTCGCGCTCTCGGGCCTCCAGACCTATTTCACGGGCTGGGTCGGCGAGCGGGCGCTCGCAGACCTCCGGATCAGGTTGTTCAAACACCTGCAACGACTCTCGCTGGGCTTCTTCGAGCGCAATCGGACGGGCGCGATCGTGGGCCGCATCACCAACGACGTCGAGGCACTCGACCAACTCGTCACCGACGGCCTGTCGAGCCTCGTCCAGAACAGCCTCGTGCTGGTGGGCACCGCAGTCGTGCTCTTCCTCCTCGACTGGCGGCTCGCACTTGCCACGTTGCTCGTCCTGCCGCTGATGGGCGGTGTCACCGCGTGGTTTCGCGTCCGCTCGAATCGCGCCTACCGACGCGTCCGGGAGCGACTTGGCCTGGTGACGGCGACCCTCGCAGAGGACATCTCTGGGATGAGGGTCGTGCAGTCGTTCACTCGCGAGCCGACGAGCCAGACGAGCTTTCGCGGTGTGAACGCCGGCTACAGGGCCGCGAACTACGAGACCGTCGTCCTGAACGGCGTCTACTTCCCGGCGGTCGACGTGCTGTCCTCGGTGGCGACGGCGATCGTCCTCGGGTTCGGGGGCGCGCTCGTGATCGACGGAAGCATCACGATCGGGACGCTACTCGCATTCACGCTCTATCTCGCGAACTTCTTCGACCCCGTTCAGCAGCTGTCGCAGCTGTACAACACCTTTCTCTCCGCCACGGCCGGGCTCGACCGCATCATCTCCGTCCTCGACGAGGAACCGGAGGTGGTCGACGCGGCCGACGCCGGCGCGCTGCCTCCGATCGTGGGTCATGTCCACTTCGATCACGTCCGCTTCGGGTACTCGGAGCTGCCGGACGTCCTCCACGACTTCGATCTCGACGTCGCAACCGGAACCACCGTCGCGCTGGTCGGGCACACGGGGGCGGGCAAATCGACGATCGCGAAGCTGCTCGCCCGCTTCTACGACCCGCGAGCCGGACGGATCGCCATCGACGGCCACGACCTGCGTGACGTGACCCAGTCCTCGCTCCGAAGCGGGCTCGGAATCGTTCCCCAGGAGGGGTTTCTGTTCGCTGGGACGGTCGCCGAGAACATCGCCTTTGGAAGGCCGGCGGCGCAGCGATCCGAGATCGAAGACGCGGCGCGCGCGGTCGGCGCGGACGGATTCATCGCCGAGCTACCCGAGGGCTACGACACGGAGCTCGGCGAGCGCGGCTTCCGGCTCTCGCTGGGACAGCGCCAGCTTGTCGCATTCGCGCGCGCCCTGCTCGCCGACCCGCGCATCCTCATCCTCGACGAGGCCACCTCCTCGGTGGACATCGGAACGGAGCGGGGGATCGAGCGAGGACTCCGACATCTCCTCGCCGGCCGCACGGCGTTCGTCATCGCCCATCGCCTGTCGACGATCCGTGGCGCTGATGTGATCGTCGTGCTCGACCACGGTCGCATCGTCGAGCAGGGGACGCACGACGAGCTGATGGCGGCGGGCGGCCCGTATACCCGTCTCTACGGAGACTGGGCGGCTGACGTCGCCTGAGCGAGCATCCAGAAACTTGATTTGAAATTCACGGCGGGCCGGATGACGGCCACGACACGGCGCCGGATCGCCACCCTCCCTCGCCGTCCAGGCTTATTGGCCTGCACGACGAGTGAGTGCGGCGCCCGGCTTGGTCGTGACCGCCCCCGGCTGCGCGCCAATCTCACATCAAGCCTCTAGGCTCCGTCTCGGATGAGCACCGGCGGAGACACCGACCAGGCAATCGATGAGGTGATCGAGGAGTCGATCGCGCTCGAAAGCGCGTACGCGACCCTGCTCACGCCGACGGAGGCGGTCGCGGCCATGCACCTGCGCGTTCCGGCGCGTGGCAACCGAAAGCTCCGACGGGTGCTTGAGCGGATCGAAGCGGACGACCAGATCAAGGCCTGGTGGCATGTGGCCAACGTGAACGCGGTCGCACGCCTGGAGATCAACGACCACTCGTGGGTGCACGTCCAGATCGTCGCCAACATCGCGCTGAAGCTCCTTCGGCAGCTGACGAAGCACGGGGTGCAGCCCTCGCTCGTGCACGACTACCGCCTGACCGCCGACGAGTCCGAGGTCGTCGTCGTGCTCGCATCTCTCCTGCACGACGTCGGCATGTCCGTCCATCGCCGAAACCACGAGGACTGGAGTCTCTTCCTCGCGGAGCCGAAGATGCGAGAGCTGCTCGAGGACATCTACGACGAGCCGGATCGCACCGTTGTCGTCTCGGAGGTGCTGCAGGCGATCACGAGCCATCGCGCCGACGGCGAGCCGCTTTCCGTGGAGGCGGGAATCCTGCGCGTCGCCGACGCGCTGGACATGGCCAAAGGACGCTCCCGGATCCCGTTCGAGCGCGGATCGGTCTCCATCCACTCGCTCTCCGCCGCCGCGATCGACGAGGTCAAGATCGGGGACGGCCAGACCCGGCCGATTCGTGTCGAGATCGTGATGAACAACTCCTCGGGGATCTACCAAGTCGACGGTCTGCTCAAGGCCAAGCTTCGAGGCTCCGGGCTCGAGCCGTACGTCGAGGTCGTCGCTCGGATCGACACCGAGGCGGAGAAGCGCCTGGTGCCCGTCTACCACCTGGAGATCGGCGGGCCGGACGGCTCGTAGGACGATCACCCCATCCTCTAAACTGAGCGGGCCCGGTGCGGGATCGTCTAACGGCAGGACGCCTGGCTCTGGACCAGGAAGTTGGGGTTCGAATCCCTGTCCCGCAGCCATATTCTTCATGCGTTAGTTGTCTCGACCGGTTACGCTTGTAACAGCGCTCCTTAGCTTTTTGTAGGGCATTCGGCGGGAGCTCGTGCCACTTCCGCTACGGTAGACGGATCGCTTGACACGAGCGGCCCCTGTGGGAGGGCCCGCGCCCCTGTCGTCGACCAGGAGGTTCGATTCTGAAAGCCCTATTCGTTGGCCTGTGCGTCCTTTTCTCGGCGATGCAGGTCTCTGCGGTAGCGAAAGGGGAGAGTTCCCAGATCACGGCCGAGCCGCCTCAAGCAACGAAAGCGGCGCAGCCTGTCGTCTCCCTGAAGACGCGCCTCGAGCAAAAGCTGAAAGCGGCGCGGAAGCATCGCAGCGTCATCCTTTTTTTCGAGAATCACCGCTCGCTTCTCAGCTCGAGCGAGCATCGACCGGTCGCCATCGCCGCGCGTCGGCGCGCCGAACGACGACTCGCTCGCGTCACGAGAACCATCGTCGCGCTCCGGCGCGCGCTAGAGCGTCGCGAAGCGCGGCGGCTCGCCAACGCGCCACCCAAGGTCGCGATCTGTCGCGTTTTCGGGCGACGCTACTGCGATCAAGCCCTGAAGGTCGCGTGGTGCGAGTCGCATCATTCGACGGCTGCGCAGAATGGCCAGTATCTCGGGCTCTTCCAGATGGGCTCGAGCGAGCGTCGACTCTTCGGGCACGGTCAGAAAGCACACCAGCAGGCGATCGCAGCGCACAAGTACTTCGTCCTGTCGGGTCGGGATTGGAGCCCGTGGAGCTGCAAGCCGTGGTACGGATACTCCTAGGGCTCGCCACCTTCGCCGGAAAGGGCGAGCCGAGCCGCCGCCAGCGGGTTTCTTTTTCGGCGCTCTTCTGCTAGGCCTCCGGTTGTGTGGGGACAACGAAAGCGAGACCGCCTGCGAGCCTTCGACGAGGCCACGGCCTACGCTCGCTGTCACGGCGACCGCGACGAGAACGTCAGGCTCGTGAAGCTGCCCCCGCGGCGAGCGCGCTACGAGGAGGTGCTCTCGAGCGGTGAAGCCATCCGGCGGGGATTCGAGGATCGCCTGGACACGCGCGAGCCGGAGTCCGCCGAGTAGCTCAGCGCCGAACGATAATCTCCCCGAGCCCCTTCCGCCCGAGATCGGGAACCGTGCACTCGGCGGCCGGATATCCGACCGGGATGAGGACGTACGGCCGCTCGTTCTCGGGGCGCTCGAGGATCTCCCGCAAGAATCCCATCGGGCTCGGTGTGTGCGTCAGCGTCGCGAGGCCGGCCTGGTGGAGGCTCGCGAGTAGAAGGCCGACGGCGATCCCCACCGACTCCCGGACGTAGTAGTGCTTGATCTTCGATCCGTCCGCGCGGTAGCCGTACGCCTGCTCGAAGACGACGATCATGTGCGGCGCGACCTCGATGTGCGGCTTTCGCCAGTCCGTCCCGAGACGTCGAAGAGCGTCGAGCCACTCGTCCGGCATCCTGCCCTCGTAGCTCTTCCGCTCCTCCTCCTCGGCAGCCTCCCGGATCCGGCGTTTGACATCGGGATCGGAGACGACGACGAACGTCCACGGTTGCTGATGCGCGCCCGAGGGAGCCGTTCCCGCCGTCGCGATTGCGTTCTCGACGAGCTCGATGGGAACAGGCTCCGGCGAGAAGTCCCGCACCGTGCGCCGGTCTCGCATCTGCTCGAGAAACGCCCGCGAGCGGGCGAGCTGCTCGTCCTCAGGAAGTCGGGCGAACCGAAGCGGAACGAACCGCGGCTCGTCGGTCATCGCCGAAGAGTACGCACCCGTTTAGCTACCGCCTTTTCGCTACCCTGGGGCGCGCTCGGCCCATTCGTCTAGTGGCCTAGGACACCGCCCTCTCACGGCGGCGGCACGGGTTCGAATCCCGTATGGGCCTTCGAGTGTCACAAAGGTAAGCCAAAACCCGCATGGTTATGCGGGTCATTTGTGACAGGTAGGACGCGAAAGCTCGCCCGGTGCCTACCCCGGTGCCTACCTCGGGATTTCGCCGAACGTGACAACATCCTCTTGGAGCTCGCGCGGGGCCTCCCCGTTGCCGCGATGGTGAAGGCGCAGGAGATTCACTTCTCCGTCGCCGCTCGCTAGCCCTTCTGTCCAGGAACCTGGACACCTCACGCTGGCTCGCTCCGGCCAGATCGCCCAAGCCAGCATGCAGATTTCCTCGATCGAGAAGCGTTCGCGCCAGAAGCGGCGATCTTCCTCGTCCGGCCCTTCTCGTGGCGCTCGCCCGTGCCGGCACTCGCCGCAGCGTGGCGAGGTTCCTCGCCTCACGTGGTTGCGGTGGTTCCTCGCGCTAAGCACGAAGTCGATGCCGCAGGCATCGCACTCGACCTCGACGGGGATCTCAACGCCGGGCGTCGGTAAATCCCTCCCTGAGATCCGCAACGGGTTCCTGCGCGCGTGCCATCAGCTCGGCCTGCTTCCGGTCCGAGACGAGCAACTGAATCCACCAGCGGAGCTCGTCGACCGGAACCTCCATCGAGCGGGCGAGCACTTCGAGCCGGGAGGGCGTCGAGTAGAAAAGCGCCACCGCCGGATGCTAGCTACCCGTTTGCACTACTCGTCAGGTGAAGCGGGTAAACTTGCAATATGTACAGAACGCTAAGTCAGACAGAGAAGCACTCGCGGGTGACTACGGTGACCTTCACCGTCCCGGCGAACCTGCGCGAGAAGCTCGAGCGCGTGGCCGCAGCAAACGAGCGATCCCTCGGAGGCGAGACACGAATCGCGCTGAAGGAATACCTCGAGCGAGTAGAGGGTGACGGATTCGGAGTCGCCGCATGAGCGCGGGGAGATGGGGCGAGGACGCGACCATCGTGACCGGTCGGAGCTCGGCAAACGTGGACGCCCGGGTTAAGAAGTTCGGGGACGAAATCACCACCTTCCTGTCCGATCTGGGCGATGACGAGGCAGAGGCGAAGGCAGCTGCGATCGCGGCTCTGGTACCAACGACGACACCACAAGGGAGGCAGGATGAGACTCTCCGAGGCACTGCACTCGATCGTGGGCGGTAAGGTCGACG
Organism: Gaiellaceae bacterium; assembly: GCA_051002595.1. Classification (GTDB taxonomy): domain Bacteria; phylum Actinomycetota; class Thermoleophilia; order Gaiellales; family Gaiellaceae; genus GMQP-bins7. The sequence continues at coordinate 1,090 of JBPCMD010000003.1, read as the reverse complement.
ACACCAGCAGCTCGACGGCGAAGAGCTCAATGCCGCTCGATGCGGTCATCGTCATTAAGGGCGGGCAAGGTGAGAACCATCCCATTGGCGTCATGAACGCCGAGGTTCGCCGCTATCGGCGTCGCGATGATGACGGGCATGATGACGACTTCCGGATCTGGTAGCCGGGTGCTCATTCGACCCGCGATTCCGGGAACGCTCCACGCCGCGTCAGAGCTCGAGCACCTGCGCGCGAAGCTCGCTGCCGTCGAGCTCGAGCAGTACCTGGAGCGCCGACAGTTCGACCGGCAGCTCGCTCGGCTCGGGGTGCATGTGAAGGCGACGCCGAGACCCCGACGACGGTCCGCGCCTGGTGATAACCGACGATCGTCCGTTAGCGGGTCCGCCCCTCCCTCGAACCTCCCCGAGATCTACCTCGACCCGGCAACACGCCGATCGCAGGCGGCTGCTGCCGAGCAGCGCGCACTCTTCAGGCCTGCCATAGGTCGGCTTTTTTAAGAATCGGGGCGTTGTTCATTCCCGCAGTCAGAAATCCGCGAGAGTTTTGCCGCAACGAGCGAAAGCAGCGTGATTCGTGAGCGAAGACGCCCAAGGCAGTCAAGTTCATCGCAATCCCGCCTTCGGCGGCGAGCCGCATCCTCGCGACTGCCTTTGCGTGCTCTGCGCGTCAAGCTCACACCGCCAAGCCTGTGAATGTTGGATCTGCGATTCCGCTCGCTGGTACTTCTGGCCTGCACCCGAGCCGAAGCGCGTGCTCGTCTCCACGGACGAGACGGCGACGTTCCTTAAAGAGCTCGGCTGGGCGGAGCGACGGGTCGCCAGGGCAGTCGACCTATCGCCTTCAACCGTTCACAAGGCCGCGACACCTGGCCGCACTTTGAGCAGGGAGACGGCGGCGAGGATCTTCGAGCTAAACCATCCTCAAGACGCCCATCCTCCCGAGAGGAGCGTGACCAGTCAGTCGCTAGATGTCCTGCCCACAGACGTTGTGAACACGGCTGATCGGGGATTGTCCTCCGAGTGAGCTGTGTGGTCTGGTGTGGTTGTAGTGCTGGAGCCAGTGTGGCAGGGCGGCCGCGCGCTCGTGGTG
>JBPCMD010000002.1:0-17042 GCA_051002595.1 Gaiellaceae bacterium | reverse complement strand
GGGGAACATGGAGACCTCCCACAGGGGCGAAGGAAGAAGGAGGCGGGTGGGGAAACTGTGCCCCCCCCCACGACCGCGAGCCCAAGCGAGCGGTGTTCATCCCGCCATCCTCGCGGCGACGAGCAGGTGCTGGGCAGACAGGTTCTGGAAGGGAGCGAAGCGGTCACCCATGGTTCGGACCTCCTGGATCGTGAGCGGGCGGCCGTCAGCGTAGAACGCCGAGACCGCCTTGCGCACGCCGAGGTCACCCGCGGGCCAGGCGTGCGGGCGGGCGAGGTGGCGCGCGAGGAACCAGTCCGCGGTCCAGCGCCCGAGTCCCGGGAGCGCTGTCAGCGCAGCGATGACCTCGTCGTCGTCGAGCGCCTCGAGCGCGTCGAGGTCGAGCTCGGAGCGCGCGAGCCCGACCACGTACTCGGCTTTCGTCCGAGAGAACCCGAGCGCAGGGAACTCCCGCGGGTCGGCGAGGGCCACGAGCTCGCGAGCCGGAAACTCCCAGGTGAGATCGTGCTTCACTCCGAAACGCTGGACGAAGCGTCCACGGATCGCCGCCGCCGCGCGCAACGAGATCTGCTGCGTCGTGATCGCGACGACGAGCGCCTCGAAAGGACGCGGGTTCAGCGTCGGCCGGAAGCCGCGGAGCGTCTCCACGATCAGGCCCAAGACCGGATCGCGAGCAGCCCACGTGCGAAAGAGATCGAGATCGAACGGGAGGCCGAGCAGCCGGAAGACCTCCGCGGCCGCTTGGGGGCTCGCCGGATCGACACGAACCCCACCGGGCGCCGCTTCGATGCGCACCTCGTATCCGGCGACGACGCGGTAGAGGCCGTCCTCGTGCCACACGGTCGCCCCGTCCGAGCCGAAGTCGCGGAAGCGCGCCGTGGAGAGGTGAAAGTCGTACGGGTCGGGAATCCGCAGGAGCACGTCGGGGGACGGTAGTCGGCGTTTACGTGAGGCGCGGCGCGGGGAGACGCATCCCATGACCGAGATTCCCGAGTCCGACAAGTGGATCGCTCCGCAGCACGACCCGTTCGACGCGCCCGATGCCGAGGACGAGGCGGATACCCGCGAGCGCGTTCAAGAGGGCGGCGAGGACGCGGGCGACGGCGACGTGGCAGAAGTCCGCGAAGAGCTCGGCGTCGACGACGACTCGTAGAGGCGAGGCTTGCCTCGCCCTCGCTCTTCCGTCGACGAGCGAGAGGCGAGAGAGGCGAGGGAGCACGCCTACTCAATAGGGGCTGGACATGCCCGCCCCTACAACGGGCGAGCATGCGGCGCTCCCAACCGTGGATCAGGCGCCGTCCGAGATCAGCGCCAGCTCCGGCCGCGCGGCGAGAATCAGCATCGAGTGGCTCCAGCCGAGCGGAACCACCCAGGCGGGGTCACCATCGCGCGTGACCTGCTCGGGAAGGAGCCCGAGCGCCGTCCGCCGCGCCAGCGCGTATTCGAGAGCGCGTCCGAGCCCCTGCTCATCCCCGGTCTGCCGCTCCGCCAGGCCGAGCCAGAGCGTTGAGATCAGCCAGGGGTTTCCACCCGCGTAGTCGTCGTCTTCGTGGCGGAGAACGCCACCGTCCGGCAGTTGCAGCTCTCGCCTGACCGCGTCCATGGTAGAGCGCATCCGCGGCGACGCGGGATCAACGGCGCGGAACGGCCAGGAGAGCCCGAGCAGCGAGCTGTCCACACGGGAGTCCTCGGGATCCACGCTCCGCACAGCCCGCGTCGGATAGCGGATGCGGCGGTCGAAGATGGCAGGCGGCTCCGCGCCGAGCGCGTCCGAGCGCGCGACCCAGCGCGAGCGGAGGTAGCGGCCGTGCCGCTCGCTCCAGAGATGCTCCTCGATCCCGATCCGAACGCGCTCTGCGGCCTCGAGATACCGCGAGGTCAGGCCCGGCTCGTGACGGCCGGCCATCGCGGCGCAGGCGGTGAGCCCGCCGTAGGTCGCAGCCGCACTGTAGGAGTGCTGGCCGTCCGTCTGCTCCCAGAGGTCCACGCTGGGGAGCGGCAGCCCTGTCTCGGGATCGACGAACGCGCACAAGAAGTCGGCGGCGGCGCGGGCGGACGGCCAGAGCTCCCGGTCGAGAGCGGCGTCGCGGAGCGTCCGCCAGGCGGCTTCGTAGGCGAAGGCGACGACTCCCGTCTCGTCGACTTGGTGCAGGCCCCAGCTCGGGGCGAGTGAGCCGTCCGTCCAGTAGCGCTGGAGCCAGAGGCCTTCGGGCGCCTGCTCGCGCGCGAGCCAGCGCAGCGCCGGTCGAGCGAGGTCTTCCCGCCCGGCGGCGAGGAAGCCGAGGACCACATAGGCGAGGTCCCGGGGCCAGACGAAGCCGTAGCCGCCGGACTGCTCGAACGCGGGATCGAACTCCGGCGCTGCGATCGCGCCACCCGTCTGCCGGTCGGTCAGCTGCTCCAGGACGAGCACCGACCTCGCGTAGAGATCCGGGAGTTCGGCCGGCCCCGGCGCCGACGGCGCCGCGAGCGCGATCGCCTCCGCGTCGTAGCGCACGCGCTCCGAGGCGAGAACGTCGAAGCCGACCGCGCCCGGGCGGGTGAGCCTCGCCGTCGCCTCGTCGGGCGTCGCGCCGAACGCGGCGAGGACGAGGGCCGTCTCTCCGGCCGCGAGGGCGCCGGTGAGACACCCTTCCACAGGCGCGCGATGCACCACCACGTCGTCCTTGACCTCTCCACCGTTCGCCTCTCGCAGCGTCGCAGTCGTCTCGCGAGCGTGGAGGGTCACCGCGAGCGCGACGTCACGGAGATAGAAAACGAGCGCGCCGGTGGCCGGATCGACGTATGCGGCAACGCTGCGCGGGTCTCCGTCCAAGCTCGGAGCGATGTGGACGATGAGCCGCTGCGCGCCCACCGAGCGCACGCCCCTGACGAGAACCGGCTCTCCCGGCGTGACGAGATCCGTCACCTCGAGGGCGATGTCGTCGTGACGTGCAGTCGTGACGAGCACGCACGAGCCGTCGCTGTACGCCTGCCTCCAGGCGAACGGCTCCTCGTCTAGCCAACAGGTCTGGCCGTCCAGGTCTAAACCGAGACGGAGCTCGCCCAAATGCTGCCCGTGGTCGACGTTCGGCCAGAACAACCGCTCGAGCTCGCCCCGGTCGCTCACCGTGACGAGCAGCGACCCATTGCCCAGGATCGCCGCGGGGCGGTACGCAAACCGCCGCCCGGAGCTGTCGCGCGCGGCGATCAGGGACTCTACGGCCGTGCTCATCTGCGCACCCGGATAGCGATCACCGGCGAGGTCGAGACCGAGCCGTCGCTCGCGCGCACGACTCCCACAACGTGGACGCGCTCCCCGCGCAGATAGCGCCGAGGATCCAGGAACGCGGTATACGGAGCGCCGTCGTCGCTCGCCAGTCGCTGCCATTGCCTCGACTTCGCGCGGCGAGCGGCAAAGGTCACGCTCACGGGGTCAGGCGTCGTGGTAGTCGCCGTGAGACGCGTGAGATCCGTGAATTCGTCGGCTTCGGCGCGGAGCGCCGCACGGGCAGCACCGCGTCGGGGAAGCTCGGCGTTGGCACGGAGGAGGATGGCGCCGAGCGGTGGAACGACGAGCGTCAGGCGGCCGCTCGCGCCGCCCGCCGGAGGAGCGACGCCGACAAGCGGCGCCCATGACGACGAAGGCGTCGCCGTCTGCACGCTCACGCGGGCCTGCTCCTCACCCGCGTTGAACGCCGCGATGTACTCCCGCCGAGCATCCCCGTCGATCCTGCTCACGACGAGCACACCCTGCTGCGCGTGGCGGATGAAGGAAGCGCCGGTCGCGAGCGCCGGGTGCGCGCTGCGGAGCGCTGCGAGTGAGCGAAGGTGATTCGCCACGGGATGCGAGGCCGCGTCGAACGAGGATCCGCTTCCGACGGGCGCCGAGCCGACCCGCTCTTCGGTTCGCCATTCCGGGACGGCCGTCCGAAACAGATCCTGCCGCGCCGCCTTGTCTCCTCCCCGACCGATGATTCCGACCTCGTCTCCGTAGTAGACGACGGGGGCACCGCGAAGCAGGTAGAGCAAGCTGTGCCCGAGAAGGTCCCGCTTCAAGAGCTCGCCGCCCCCGCCGCCGCCCTGCTCCTTGATCTTCAGCGCGGCGCGCCCAACGTCGTGGTTGCCAAGAAACGTCGCCGGCGTGGGAGCGACGCCGTTCGGCCCGCGGAAATAGTCGTCGTCGGCGAGGCGCGACGAGATCCCCTTCGCCCCGGCCGAGCCGCCCGCGTAGCGAACGAGCGCGTCCTGGAGCGGGAAGTCGATGACATTCGGGACGGCGCGATCGCGCACGAACGACGAGAGCGCGACCGCGTCCGTCTCGAAGACCTCGCCGAAGATCTCGAAGTCGCGGACACCCGCAGCGCGCGCCGCAGCGCGGATCTTCGGGGTCCAGGCTCTGAAGAACGCGCGGTCGACGTGCTTCGCCGTGTCCACGCGGAACCCGTCGACCTTGTACCGGCGGATCCAGTCGCCGTAGACCTGCGCCAGCCCGTCCACCACGAGCGGCTGCTCGGTGAAGAGGTCGTCGAGCCCGAAGAAGTCCCCTTGCTCAAGGCAACTGGGCGAGCAGCTCGAGAAGTCGATGTCGCCCCGGTTGTGGTAACGGGTGACCTGGTTGAGCCAGGTCGGCCTCTTCGCCCTCTTGTTCGAGAGAACGACGGGCTCGCGTGGCTGGTGACGCGGCGAGACGCACGGGAAGCGCTTCCCGCCGGCGTAGCGCTGGGCCGAGAACGCTCGTCCCCTGCAGTCGCGATAGGGCACGTCGTCGGCGCTGCGGAAGCCCCCTCCCCCGGCAAGGAGGATCACGTCGGCCGTGTGGTTGACGACCACGTCGAGGTAGATCTCGAGGCCCAGGCTGTGCGCGCAGTCGGCGAACGCGGCGAAGTCCTCGTTCGAGCCCAGGTGCGGATCGACGTTGGTGAAATCGAGGCCCCAATAGCCGTGGTAGGCGGCGCTGTCACCCTGCACCGAGCGCTGGACGACCACGGGAGCGATCCAGATCGCGGTGAAGCCGAGGTCCTTGATGCGCGCCAGACCCGTCCGGGTGTCTACGCAGGATCCGGTGAGCCCCTTCAGGTCGCCGCCGTGGTACCAGCCCGAGTCCGCGGGGTCGTAGCCCGTCTGCGTTCGTGAGCCGGCGCGCCCACCGCGGTCGTTCGCAACGTCGCCGTTCGCGTACCGGTCGGGCATTACGAAGTAGATGCGCTGCGACGCGAACGGCGTGTAGGCCGGCGGCTGAGCGAGCGCCGCGAGCTCTACGCCCGCAGGAGGCCTCGCTCTCGGGTCCGGAGTGCGGGCGCCCGCGCCGGAAGCGGCAAGGGCCAGCGCAGTCGCGGCGACAGCCGTGACTGCGTTACCGAAGCGCCGCACCCGTCTCCTCGTCGAAGAAGTGGAGGTTCGCGGTGTCGACCGCGACGGGCACGTTCTCCCCAAGCGTCAGCGCCACTCGCGGCGGGAAGTGCGCCACGAGGTTCGGCCGCGCGATTCCCTCCTCCGGCTCTTCGGTCTGCTCGACGCCAGCCCCTGGCGTCGCTGCCGCGCGCGGCGCCTCGGCGTCGATGTGGAAGTACGCCATCAGGCCAGAGCCGAGCGCCTCCACGAGCTCGACGGTGGCGTCGAGGGTCGGAAGCTCCGGCCTCACCGCGGCCGGATGGAGATCCTCGGCCCGCATTCCGACGACCACCGCCCGCCCGTCCAGCGCCCGGATCGCCTCGTAGCGCACCGGCAGCGTCGTCTGGCCGACGTCCACGAAGACGTCGTCGCCATCGACGCGAACCCTCCCGCGGAAGAGGTTCATCGGCGGCGTGCCGATGAAGCTCGCGACGAAGAGGTTGGCCGGCTCGTCGTAGAGCTGCTGCGGGCGGTCGATCTGCTGGAGGACGCCCATGCTCATCACCGCCACGCGGTCGCCCATCGTCATCGCCTCGACCTGGTCGTGGGTGACGTAGATCGTCGTCGTGCCGAGCTTGTGCTGGAGCTTCGCGATCTCGGCCCGCATCTGCACACGCAGCTTCGCGTCCAGGTTCGAGAGCGGCTCGTCCATGAGAAACACTTGCGGCTCGCGCACGATCGCGCGGCCCATCGCGACTCGCTGCCGCTGACCGCCCGAGAGCTCCTTCGGCTTGCGCGCGAGGTACGGCGTCAGATCGAGCAAGCGTCCCGCCCAGGCGACGCGCTCGTCGACCACACGCTTCGGGGTCTTTCGGATCCTGAGCCCGAACGCGATGTTGTCCGCAACGGAGAGGTGGGGATAGAGCGCGTAGTTCTGGAAGACCATCGCGATGTCCCGCTCCTTCGGAGTGAGGTCGTTCACGACGCGCTCGCCGATCGAGATCGTCCCGTCGGTGATCGTCTCCAGCCCGGCGACCATGCGGAGTGCCGTCGTCTTGCCGCAGCCGGAGGGGCCGACCAGAACCAGAAACTCGCCGTCCGAGACCTCGAGCGAGAGATCCTGGACGGCGTGGACGTCACCGTCGTACACCTTGTCGACCTCTTTGAGCTGAACCTCGGCCACTACCGTCCCTCCTCTCGTACGCGCCAGATGTGAAACGCCGGTCCCTCCGCGGGGAGCACCGCGTCGTCGCCGTCGATCTCTGCGTCGGCGCCGAACAACGTCTCGAGCTCGTGGCCGCCGAGCGCCGCGAGCGGGAGGCGCAGGGGCTCGGAGCCGGCGCGGCAGGCAAGGCAGAGAACGGTCTCGGCCGAGACCTCACGCAGGTAGGCGATCGCATCTGCCGAGACGTGCGCGTAGCGGATGCCGCCGACGGCGAGCGCCCGGCTCCCGCGACGTACCGAGATGAGCCGCTGATACGCCTCGTAGAGCTCGCTGTCCCAGGTCTCGGGACGAGACCACGGCATCGTCCGCCGCGCGTCTTCTCCCCACTCGCCTTCGAGCCCGATCTCGTCTCCTGCGAAGACCATCGGCACGCCGGGCGTCGTCATCTGCAGGCCGATTCCCAGGATCTGGCGCTCCCGGGACCCCGCGATCGTGCGGAATCTGGCGGTGTCGTGGCTGTCGAGAAGCGTCCACGAGTGGAGCACGCTCTGCCATGGCACACCGGCGCGGAACCGTTTCATCGTCTCGACCACGGAGCCACCCGGAAGCCTCGGCACGCCCACCGGAAGCCCGAGGAAGCCGCTCGCCGGCTCCCCCGAGAGCTCGTCGCCTCGCAGCCACGCCCAGACGGGCCGCGTGAATCCCGGGTAGTTCATCGTCCCGTGCCACCCGCCCGCGCGAAGATCACCGCGCGCGTCGTGGGAGTGCTCGGCCACGACGAGCGCGTCGCCTCGCGCCGCCACCCCAGCCGCCCTGACGCCGCGCGCGACCTCGCCGGACACATCGACGCCGTTCAGGCGACCGGTCATGTTCGCGACGTCGATCCGCCAACCGTCGAGCGAGAATGGCGGCCGTAGCCAGCGCTCGACGACCGACGTGGCGCCGCCGTAGACGCGACGGCGGAGCTCGGGCGAGCGATAGTCGAGCTTCGGTAGGGAGGGGACGCCCCACCAACTCTCGTACCCGGCCTCGAGCCGGTCGTCGAAGAAGAAGAACTCGCGCTCGGGCACCCCGGCGCCGTTACGGGCAGCGGCGAACCACTCGTGGCCAGTTCCCACATGGTTCGTCGTCAGATCACCGAGGACGCGCATTCCCCGACCATGCGCGGCTCGCACGAGCGACTCGAGCGCGTCGTCCCCGCCGAGCAGCGGGTCGACCCTTTCGAAGGTCGAAGCGTCGTAGCGGTGCGTGCTTCCCGCCGGAAAGATCGGCGTCAGATAGAGGACGCTCGCCCCCAGGGCGGCGATGTGCCCCAGGCGCTGCTCGAGCCCGACCAGGTCTCCTCCGAACCACTCGAATGGCGTCTCGGGCCCGCGCCCGGTCGGCGGCGCGTCCCAGCCTCGCGGCACTGCCCAGTCCGGAGGCGTGACGGTGAGGCCGGCCGAGGCGAAGCGATCGGGGAACACCTGATAGACCACGGACTCGAGGTGCCAGGCAGGCCCACCCGGCTCCGGCGTTGCGATGAAGTCATCCGCGTCGGGACCGTCGAAGCGCTGCAGGCCGACCCCGTTGAGCCAGGCATACCCGAAGTCCCCGCCAGAGAGGAGCCAGCGATACGGCGTCACGGGGTTCCAGACGGGGAAGCTCGCTCGCCACCAGACATCGGCCTCGGTCTCGCGGTCGATCCGAGCCGGCGCCACGCCAGGCTCTCCATCCCGGACATAGCGGACGGCGACGGAGTCGACCGCACGTCCACGCGGCATGCGCAGGAGAACCGTCGTCTCGTTGCCGAGCTCTTCCGGCCACTCGGGCGCGTACAGCTCCGAGCCGTCATGGTGCGGCATCGCGAGCAACGCGGTCACCCCTTTACCGAACCGCCGGTCAGCCCAGAGACGATGAAGCGCTGCAGGGCGAGGAAGATGATCATGATCGGGACGCCGGCGAGGAGAACCCCCGCTGCGAAAGGCCCCCAGTGCTCGGCGTACTGCTTGTCGATGTAGCCGCGGAGCCCGAGCGGCAGGGTGAAGTTCTCGTTCGACTGGAGCAGCGTGCTCGCGAGCACGAACTCGTTGAAGGTGCCGACGAACGAGAGGATCCCGATCACGGCCAGAATCGGCAACGCCAGCGGCAGCACCACTCCCCAGAAGATCTGAGCAGGGGTCGCGCCGTCGACGCGCGCGGACTCGTCGAGCTCCATCGGGATCGAGTCGAAGAACCCCTTCATCAGCCAGGTGTTCACACCCATCACGCCGCCGAGGTAGACGAGGATCAGGCCCGTCCGTGTGTCGAGGCCGAGGGCTGGGAAGACCTCTCCGGTGTTCAGCAGGATCAGGTAGATCGCGACCAACGCCAGAAGCTGCGGGAACATCTGGATCAGTAGCAGCGACAGGAGCCCGAAGCGCCGCCCGCGGAACCGAAAGCGGCTGAACGCGTAAGCCGCCAACGCGCCCAGGAGCACGGTGGCGAGCGCCGTGGTCAAGGCGACGATCAGCGAGTTCACGAGCCAGCGGAGGTAGTGCGAGGTCGACGATCCCTCGTCGACAGTGGGATCGAGCAGCTCCGAGAAGTTGTCGAGCGTGACCTCCCGCGGAATCAGGCTCGCTCCGCCGAGCGACTGGTCGGCGTTGAACGCCGCGGACGCCACATAGGCGATCGGAAAGACGGCGATGACGATGGCGGCGAGGGCGACGAGGTGCCGCCACCAGTTGCCCCGGAAGCTCGGCTGTGGGCGACGGCGCCGCGCGGTGCGCGCGACGGGCTGGACAACGGTCTCAGCCCGATCAACAGTCGTCATCGAACGTTCTCCAGCGACTTCGTGCGCCAGAACGCGAGCGCCGAGATCGTCGCGACGATGAGGAAGATGAAGATCGACACCGCGCTCGCAAGCCCGAAGTCGTTCCCCTTGCCGGCTTCGAACGCGAGCTTGTACGTGTACGTGATGAGGATGTCGGTCGCGCCTGCGATCGACTGGTCCTCGGCCGGCGGCCCGCCTCCGGTCAGCAGGTAGATGTTGACGAAGTTGTTGAAGTTGAGGGCGAACGACGCGATCATCAGCGGCGCGACCACGATCATCAGCATCGGCAGGGTCACCTTGCGAAAAACGCCCCACGGGCCCGCGCCGTCGACGCGGGCGGCTTCGGTCAACTCGGCGGGGATCGACTGCAGCGAGCCGAGTGAGACGAGCAGGAAGTAGGGCACGGTCAGCCAGACGCTGACCGCGATCACCGAGACCTTCGCCCACCACTCGTCGAAGAGCCAGGGGATGTTGGTGTGCAGGAGCGAGTTGATGACGCCGAAGTCGTCGTTCAGGAGACCGCCCCAGACCAAGACCGCGAGGAAGCTCGGAAGCGCGTACGGCACCACGAGCAACACCTGGTATATGCGACGGAAGCGGAGCGTCGGCTTGTCGAGCACGATCGCGAGGAAGAGCCCGATCGCGAACGAGACGAGGACGATCGCGGCGGCGAAGAGAAAGGTCCAGATGAAGACGCGGATGAACGGCTCCCGGATCAGCGGATCGGAGAGCACCGCTCGGAAGTTCCTGAAGCCGACACTGGTACGCCAGCCCGGCTCGAGCTCCTCCCGGGCCTCGGTGACGAACGACCCGAGGCCGTTGTCCCTGAAGACGGCGCCGTTCTCGATGCGCGTGAACGTGTCCGCCCTAGGGTCGTAGGCAAGCGTTGGCGCCAGCTCCAACGCCGCGCTCAGCCCCTCGGCTCGCACCGCGCCCGACTCGGTCGGCACCTCGAACGTGGAGATCTCGGTGTCGAGTGAGAAGAGCTCGTTACCTGCGACGAGTTCGTACCCCTCGGCAGAGCCGATCACGCCCAGGACCGACACGTCCACCGAGTCCCGCTCCAGCGGCTCGAGTTCCTCGCGCGTTCCCGCGAACCGAGCGCCGCTCTCCTCGTCGACGAGGATCAGCACCAAGTCCCCGTCCGCGTCTCGCGCCGGAGCCATGAGGTACGACCGCCCGCCCTCGGGCGGGGAGAGCGAGTTCCGCTGGATACCTTCGATCGCCTCGCTCTTCGTGAGGATGTGACCCGTCGACCAGTTCGTGAAGCCGACGTTGACGTTGTAGACGATGGGGACGAGCTGGAACGCGATCAGGAAGATGGTCCCGGGGACGAGGAACTTGAGCGGAATCGCCCACGCCGGCACGAGGTAGACCGCATCGATTGCCGCGGTCGCGGCCAGGAGGACGGCGAGGGCGATCCACTTCTCGTCCGCTATGAGAACGAACGCTGCCCACGCGGCGACCGCGTTGACGACGGCGAGAAAGACGATCTTGAGGACGAGCCCGACGGTGCCCGAGAAGATCGCGACCAGCCGCGCCGGCAGCGACCACAGCGCCGCTGAGACGCCCTTGAGACGTGTCCCCCGTGGGCGCACCGGAGCCGTCGGAGCTGCGGTGCTCATGCGCAGGCGGTCATGTGTCCGGATGAGAGCAAGCGATCGCCTTTCTCGAGAGCTCGCGTGACCGAAAGGAAGTCGCGGCGTCCCGGAGAGGAGATCCGGGGCGCCGCGACCTCAATCTCGCCGTGCTAGCCGATCTTGTTGGCGATGTTGCGCGACGCGGTCGCGAAGGCCTTGCGGGCGGGCGTCGCGCCCGAGCCCTTCGTGGCCTTCACCCACGCCGTCCCGAGCTCCGCCCAGACGCTCGACATCTGCGGGATGTTCGGCATCGGGACGCCGCCCGCCCCCGCCTTGCCGAACTGGGCGAGGATCGTGTTCTTCACAGTCTTGCCCGCGACCGTGTTGGCCGGATAGCGACCGTTCGCCGAAGCCAGCGCGAACTGCCCCGCGGGCCGCATCATGAAGCCGGCGACGAGGTCCTTGGCGAGGCTCTCGACGCCGTGGGCGGTCGCGTACTTCGTGACCATGAAGCCCTGGACGCCGAGGAACGGAACCGCCTTGGACTCGATGGTCGGAATCTGCACGATCTTGAAGCTGAGACCGCTCTTGCGAAGCGTGTCGGCCTCCCACGGCCCCGTCAGCCAGAAGGCGGCCTTGCCCTTCAGGAACGAGTCCTTGGCGACGCCATAGTCGATCTTGGAGTTGAGGAATCCGTTCTTGTTCCAGCGGTCGATCGTCGCCGCGTTGGCTAGGAACTTCTTGTTCGCGACGCCGATGTCGGAAGGATCGAGGTTGCCGGCCCTGTTGACGCCGAAGATGTAGCCGCCAAGGCCGGAGAAGAACGGATACATGTGGTACGCGTCGCCGGCGGCGCCCTGCGGAACGGCGAGAGCGAGGTTTCCGCTCGCCTTCTTCTTGAACGCCAGCGCCTGCTTCTCGAGATCGGCGAACGACGTCGGCACCTTCGCGAGCTTCGTGTTGACGATGAGCCCGACGTTCTCGAGCGCGACGGGAGCGCCGTACAGACGCTTTACCGCGGTGCCGTACGAGAACGAGTCGAGCGCATAGCCCGGGAACTGCGCCCGGATCGCCTTCGACGGCGAGAGCGGCTGAATGAGACCGTCGGCGGCGAGCTGGCCAATCCAGTCGTGCGCACCCACGATTACGTCGGCGGCCGTCTCGAGCTGCACGGTCTTGAGATCGTCGCGGATCTTTCCGAAGTCCTTTTCGACGACCTCGACCCGGACGCCGCGGGTTCCCGCCCACTCGGCCGCGACTTGCTCGACCGCAGTCTTGCGGTCCTTGTCGGTCCAGATACGGATCGTGCCAGTCTGGTTCGTCGCCGATGTGCCGGCCGAAGCGGCGACGACAGCGACGAGCGCGGTCACGGCCAACCCGGCCAGGACACGCAACCTGCGAGAGCTCAACATAAAGGTTCCCTCCTTGAGGAACGAGGACGCTGCACGCGAGATGAAATGTGTTTCAACGTCATGAAACAGCGCGGGGGAGACTAACGCGGTAACGTGGGCTCGTCAAGGGATTCGAAGACTGGCGCGCGTCCGGCGACTTGACTATTCTTTTCCGGTTCTTGAAATGACTCTCCACTCGACACTCGATGGCCAACCTTAGAGACGTCGCACAGCGCGCGGGAGTCAGCGTCGCGACGGCCTCTCGGGTCGCCAGCGGCTCGGCTGCGGTGCGACCGGAGACGCGTGACCGAGTCGAGTCTGCGATGCGCGAGCTCCTGTACGTGCCTCCCAGCCGGGTCGAGCCCGCGAGCGCGATCGGCCTCTTCGTGCCCGAGTTCGGAAACCCGGTCTTCGCGGCGCTCGCCGAGGCGATGGAGGCCCATGCGGCGCGCGCGGGCCTCGCCACGATCCTCTGCAATACCCACGGCTCCGCGCAGCGCGAGCTCGACTACGTGCGCATGCTGCTCGAACGCCGCGTGGAGGGAATGGTGTTCATCTCCGCCGAGATCACCGACGTCCGCGGGACGCACTCGCATTACGCGCAGCTGCTCGAGCGGGGCGCGCGGCTCGTCTTCGTGAACGGCGGCTCCGAGCAGATCGAGGTCACCTCCGTCGGCGTCGACGAGCGCGCCGCAGGACGGATCGCCACCGAGCACCTCGTCCGGCTGGGCCACGAGCGGATCGGATTCGTCGCGGGGAGCGCCTACGCTCTGCCGACGCGCGAGAAGAACCTCGGACATCTCGACGCGCTCCGCGCGGCGGGGCTGACCGACGGCCTCGTCTCCCATTCCGAGTTCAGCGTGCTCGGGGGTCGCGAGGCGCTCCGCGAGCTGATCTCGAGATCTCCCGCCGAGCGCCCGACCGCCGTCATCTGCTCGAACGACCTGATGGCGATCGGCGCCATGCAGGAGGCTGCCTCGCAAGGGCTACGGATCCCCGACGATCTCTCCGTCGTCGGCTTCGACGGCATCGCCGCGGCAACCTGGACGCAGCCGCCGCTGACGACCGTCGAGCAGCCGATCGACGAGATCGCCCGCACCGCGGTCGAGGCGCTCCGGGCGCAGGTCGACCGGCCCGTCGAGCGGCAGCCGAGCTACGTGTTCCGCCCGCGCCTCCGCGTCGGCGGGACGACCGCGCCGCCCGCACCGTCCTCGGCCTAGCAACCCGACCTTTGGGCATCGCTCCCTACAGCATCGAGGCGATGTCGTTGAAGTCTTCAAAGCGCTCGAACCCGAAGCCCTCTCTCTCCAGATACTCGGCCAAGCCGTCGCGGGCGAAGACCCGTGCCGCCGCGCGCGCGACGCAGCGGTCCGAGAAGCCGTCGCCGACGTAGACGTACTCGTCGAGCTGGCGCACGTCCGCGCGCTTGCAGGGCTGACCGCAGACCGGGCACCGCTCTGCGCTCCGAAAGCGAGCCTGCCAGCCCTCCGGTCGGGCTGCCACCCGATTGGCGACCACGTCGAGCTCGATGCGCTCCCGCTCGAGCACCGGCGCGATCAGCTCGTGGAACCCGCTCGAGACGACGAGTGGCCGGTGCTCGCGCGCGAACTCGTGGAAACCTGCCCGGACGCGCACGTTCTCTCGCACCCACCGGACCACCTCGTCGAGCGGCGCCTGCACGCTCTCGAACTCGAGCGCGATCACCTCGTGCAAGGTCAGGTCCTGCCCGAGACGGTTCTCCGCCGCGTCGTAGATCCGTTCGTCGCCGAACTCGAGGAGCACGAGATGGAGGCTGTCGACGTCCGTGACCGTTCCGTCCCAGTCGGTGACCACCTTCATCAGACGACGGCCTGATCGAGCACGCCGATGCCGTCCACCTCGAGCTCGACCGCGCTGCCCGGCGCCAGATCTGCGATCTCGTCGAGCGCGGGGCCGACGATGAGGTCTCCCGGCCGCAAGGTCGTGCCGTCAGCCGCAAGCGCTCGTGCGGCCTCCCAGTCGAAGCCTTCGAAGCGACCTCGCAGACGCTCTCGCCCGCGGACCCGCACCACTACCTCGAGCCCGTCTGGATCGAGCTCGTCCAACGCGACCAAGGCGGGGCCGAGCGCAAGCGCGAAGTCGCGATCCTTCGGCGGCGAGAGCTCCGGCCGCCGCCAGTCGGCGACCGCGGTGAAGCCTCCGATGACGCCCTCGCCACCGACCATGGCCGCGATCCGAGAATGCAGCGCAAGGCTGCCTTGTAACAGACTGTTACTTGGACGCGTGCGTGCCTCGACCGGCGCGTCAGGGCCGAGAATCGCGGCAGGGTTGGCGAACGAGAACGAGTCCTGGTCGTCGAAGACGCGCACGGCCGGTGGATAGAGCACCGGCGTCAGCAGGCGCACTCCCGCGAGTGGAAAGATCGCGTGCTCCCTCGCGGAGCCGCCGCCGGTGAAGAAGGCCTGCAGCGTCTGCGCGGCGAGCTGGATCACGCGGTCGCCTTCGAGACGCCCGACCCACCCGCGCTTCATGGGCTGGTCGACCGGATGGAACATGCAGAGCTTCACGGCTCGGTGTGCACCACGACATCCGCGATTCCCGGCACGGCCTCGCGTACGCGCTCTTCGACCGCGCTCGCAAGCGTGTGGGCCTCCGCAAGCGACGCCGCCCCGCCGAGCCCGAGGGTGAGAAAGGCGACCAGGCCGTCGTCGGTTCGCACGAAGCGAAGAACGCGAGGTGGGGCTCCGGTCTCCTCGCGCACGACCTGCTCGACCGCTCCGACGTCGACATCGACCTCCTGGGCGGCGGCTGCCTCGCTGAGTGGCTCCAGATGCGTGCTCACGTCAACGACTTCGGGCACCGCGGAGAGGATCGCGCGCTCCACCTCCTCCGCGATGTCGTGCGCGCGCTCGAGCTCGAGGTCGCCCGGAAGCTTCAGATGGAGCGACACCTCCACGCGACCGTCGACCTCGAGGACGCCGAGGTTGTGGATCTCTCGCACCTGCGGCACGCAGAGCGCCGCGGCCAGCACCCGCTCCCGTACCTCAGCATCAGCGCCGCGCGGCTCGACGTGCACGACCACGTCCGCAGCGGGGAGCCGCTCGCGCAGCGCGTCCTCGACCCGGTCTGCCGCCGCATGCCCCTGCCCGACCGCTGCGCCCGGAGCGATTCCGATGACGACGTCGGCGAAGTGGGCTCCGCCCGACTCCCGCACGCGCAGCCGCCTGAGCTCGACGGGAGGATCGAGGGCGTCGATCGCAGCGCGAGCAGCGTCCTCTGCGTCGGCGGGCGTCTGGTCCATGAGCACATGGACGTTTCGGCGGAGAAGCCGCGCGGCTGCCGTGATCACGAGCGCAGCGACGAACAACGCGGCGATCGCGTCACCCTCGTGGAAGCCGAGCGCCGCCGCCGAGAGGCCGGCGAGCACGGCGAGCGTTCCGGCGAGATCGCTGCCGAAGTGGAGCGCGTTCGCGAGGAGCGCATCGCTGCGGTAGCGGCGAGCCGCGCGCAGGGAGACGGACGTCCGCATCGCGTCGATGACGATGACGAGCCCGATCGCCGCGAACGTCCACCAGGTGGCGTTGACCTCGGACTCGATCGCGCCGGTCAGACGCGCGACCGCCAGGCCGCCGATCAGGACGCTGACCAGGATCAGGAACGTGGCCTCGGCGAGCGCAGCGAGATGCTCGGCCTTCCCGTGCCCCCAGGGATGCCCGGTGTCCGCGGGCCGCACCGCGACCGAGACCGCGAAGAATGTGAGCAATGCGGCCGCGAGATCCGTGCCGGAGTGCGCGGCCTCGGCGAGAAGCCCGAGGCTCCCGCTCGCAAGCCCCGTCGCGAGCTTGATCGCGATCAGCAGGCAGGCAGCCCCGATCGAGACGAGCGCAGTACGCCGTTGCGGTGACATCTCGAGGAAGGCTACGGCGCACTCGTGCCCTCGGCGAGACGTCCTATCCTCCCTTCGTGAAGGTCTGTCCGAGTTGCGGGCGCGAGAACGCGGACGACGCGCGCTTCTGCTCGGGTTGCGGCGCGCGACTCGAGCCGGAGACGGCCGCGCGCGAGGAGCGCAAGGTCGTCACCTGCCTCTTCTGCGACCTCGTCGGCTTCACCGCGCGCGCAGAGCAGATGGACCCGGAGGACGTGCGACGGCTCCTCCAGCCGTACCACGCGCGCCTCCGCTCCGAGCTCGAGCGCCATGGGGGGACGGTGGAGAAGTTCATAGGCGATGCCGTCATGGCCGTCTTCGGCGCCCCGGTCGCGCACGAGGACGACCCCGAGCGCGCGGTCCGTGCCGCTCTCGCGATTCGAGAGGCGCTCGCCGAGGAGGGCGAGCTCGAGGTCCGCATCGGGATCACCACAGGCGAGGCGCTGATCGCGCTCGAGGCCCGTCCGGAGACGGGCGAGGGAATGGCGTCGGGCGACGTCGTCAACACCGCGGCGCGGCTGCAGGCAGCGGCCTCGCCGGGCAGCATCCTCGTCGATCGAACGACGTATCACGCGACGGATCGCGCGATCGAGTACGGAGAGACTCCGCCGATCGAAGCGAAGGGCAAGTCCATGCCCATCGCGGCCTGGGAGGCGCTCCGGGCGCGAGCCCGCGTGGGCGTGGAACGCGTGGGAGGCGCCAAGCTCGTCGGACGCGAACGGGAGCTGACATTGCTACGAGAGACGTTCGGCCGCGTGGCGCGGGAGTGCCGGCCGCAGCTCGTCACGCTCGTCGGCGTGCCTGGAATCGGCAAGAGCCGGCTCGTTTTCGAGCTCTTCCAGACGATCGAGCGCGGTGACTTCGGCATCGTCTTCTGGCGTCGTGGTGGCTCGCT
>JBPCMD010000001.1:0-7409 GCA_051002595.1 Gaiellaceae bacterium | reverse complement strand
CGATCGTCTGCCCGTCCGGCGCCAACGGCGTCGTCGGGATCAAGCCGACACTCGGGTTGTGGAGCCGCGCAGGCGTCGTCCCGATCAGCGCCGACCAGGACACGGCCGGCCCGATGGCCCGCAACGTCACCGACGCTGCGGTCCTCCTCGGCGCAGCGACCGGCGTGGATGCGGACGACCCCGCGACCGCGGCTCAGGCCGGCAACGCCTTCACCGGCTACACCCCGTTCCTCGAGGATGACGCGCTCGAGGGCGCTCGAATCGGCGTGTGGCGCGCCGGAACGTTCGACCCTGACCTGACGGGCCCGGTCGTCGAGCCGATCCTCGACGATGCCGTAGCGGCGCTCAGGGCCGAGGGCGCGACGGTCGTGGAGGGAATGGATATCGACCTGTCGGCGACGGCGGGCGAGCTCGCCGCGCTCCTGTGCGAGTTCAAGACGGACATCGCGACCTACCTCGAAACCTATGTCGACGGGACGAACCCGGTGACCGGCCAGCCGTATCCGCAGACCCTCGCCGAGCTGATCGAGTTCAACGAGGACCATCCGGAGCTCGAGGGCCCCTGGAACAACCTCATCTTCGAGCTCGCCGAGGCCACCAACGGGCGTGACGCGGAGTGCGCCCGCATTCGTGCTGGTGTCACGCCGCCGGTCCGGGAAGCGATCGACGACCTCATGGCCGAGAACGAGCTCGACGCGATCGTGGCCCTGACGAACGGTCCGGCCTGGCCCACGAACGAGGATCCCGATGAGGGTGATCTCGACGGCCGCTTCGAGTTCTTCGTGGGCTCGTCTTCGGCGGCAGCGGTGTCGGGCTACGCCGACATCACGGTACCCGCCGGCTATATCCAGGGGCTGCCGATCGGCGTCACCTTCATCGGCGGCCGCTGGTCCGAGCCGGAGTTGATCGGCTTTGCCTACGACTACGAGCAGGAGACGAAGGTTCGTGTCCCGCCGCAGTTCATCCCGACGATTGGCGACGCTCTCTTCCCGGGCGTCCCGAACCCGCCGGATCTGGCACAGCGGCAGCAGACGACCCACGGTGGGCGCGATCTCGTCGTGCGCTTCCGGTAGGCATCTCGCGGAGACAACGAAGCCCGGCCATTCGGCCGGGCTTCGTGCCGTTACCCGCTCGTCTGCAGCACGAGCTCCTCTGGAAACGGCGGCGCGCCGATGAACTCGACGCCGGTTAGCTTGGCCGCGGTGAGCGTCCGCTCGTGATCGGGCGGCGGCGCCGCGGCAAAGTCGCGCGCCGGCGCCAGTACGCCTCCCTCCCGAAAGAGGCGGTCATGGGTGCCAGCGACGTTCAAGTAGAGGAAGCGGGCGGTCTTTCTGGCGGCGGGACGGTGTCGTCGCGGCTGGCCCGGTGCTCCTCGCCGTCGAGATGGAACAGGAGCTCCCCTTCCAGCACCTAGAACGTCTCGTCGCTCGGATCGATGTGAGGCCGGTGGCGCGGCCGCACGGAACGCGATCTCTGCGAACACGAACCGAGCGGCGCTCCATTCGCCGGCGGACTTGAGGTTGACGAGCGCCGTTGACCCTGCCGGACGCGATGTACGAACTGCCCGCTGATTCGACACGGTCGGCACCGCACTGCTCATGGACGAGCGCACAGAGCGCACGCAGCAGAAAGCGCGCACGCGCAACGCCCTTAATCCGCGCTCGCGGAAAGCGGCACTTCCGGCGCAGGGCAACCGGCGAGAATGAGCGGCTGAGCGGGTCTCAGACGAGGCCGAGCACCGGCGCTGAGACCAGTGGTTGGTTTGCGCAATGTTCGGTTCCGCCCACCTTCTCGAGGAACTCGCCGACGACGCGCCTCGGCGCGCACAGCAGCCACGCGTCCTCGATCCGCTCGGCGAGCTCCTCTTCCGTGATGTGCTCGAAGCGGACGAGCACCGCGGGGTAGCTCGCGTAGTGCGGTGTGGTGAAGTACGCGTTCGGATTCGACTCGAGCAGCAGCTCTTTCTCGTCCGGGTCGACCCGCACACAGAGCGCGCCCACCTCGCTCGGACTCATCCACACGAACAGCTTCCGCCGGACACGGAGCCCCGGTTGTCCGTACGACATCAACTCCTTGACCTCCGGGAAGGCGAGCGCCAGCTCGCGAGCAGTCTCCCAATCGGCCCACGGACGGAGGCTAGCCCGCGACTGAGCCGGCGGCGACGCCGAGCGCCGTCGAGAGCAGGATCTCTCCCCCGCGCGTCTCCTTCAACTCGATCTGGCCGACCCCCACGTTGTCCGCGACCCAATCGCGGGAGACGGCGTTGGCCGCCTCGGCCTGCTCCGCAGTCTCCCAGATCGAGAACGAGATGATCTCGCCCTGGCTCGACGTGATCGAGTACCCCTTGAACCCTGGGGCCGCCTCGAAGAGCGGCAGCATGCTGTCCTCAGCTTTCCGGGCGAGCTCTTGGGGATCGCCGATGAACGTGTACCGCGCCATGCGTGCGTGCATCACACCATTCCTTTCGTCGGTCCCTGTTCGATACCCGGCATCGTCGATTGTTACTCGCGATACACCCCTTGACGCTTCCCGCCGAGAGGCGCTCTCAGCTCGCAAACCCTGCGGAGCTGCCACCGGTGGCGTAGCGTCGGCTCGTGATCCAACTGTCGCCGTCTTGCTTATCGCCGTCGCCGTGGCTGCAAGCGTCGTCTTGCCCCTCTTCATCCGGCGCTCGGCGCCTGCTGGCGGGTTCTTCACCGACTCCGATCGCGCCGCCGGGGTCCTCGGGGCCGCAGGCACCGGTTTCGCGGTTCTCCTCGCACCGCACTGCATCTCTTCTCACCGCTCGCGCGCCGTGAGCTCGAGGGCGAGCTTCTACTGCTACGCGACTGCGGTCATTCGCGACGAATAGCCCGCGATGCGAGACCAGCGGGAAAGCCTGCTCGTCGCGCTCTGACTCGAGCGGCTGGAGCGAACCGCCGACAGCGTCGAGCTCGAGACCGAGAAGCAGAGCATCGCCTACGGGCACTGGCTCACAGTCGCCGGCGAGCGTAGCGACGGGAGGCAGGGCCGTCTCGCCGAGGCCGCGCCGTTCGTTCCCTCGATGGTCTAGCTGGCGCTCCTCCTCGGAGGATCTCGAAGGCGAGCGGCAGCATCAAGCCGACCGTCATGACCCAGACGCGCGCAGGCATCGCCGGAGAAAGCGCTGTGAACGGCGGTACAGCGTTTCCGTGAGACGACGACGGTCGCCCTCGACGGACGTGAGCTACGCGAGACCCGCCTCGGCGAGCGGGCGGCGGCCCCAGGCGAAGCGCGTCTCGTACCAGCCGGTCATCGGCGTGAGCGTGGTGCCGCGATCGGACGAATGCGCCATCCAGCCCGACCCGACGTAAATGCCCATGTGCCCGACCTCGCTCGGCTTCGAGCGAATGCCGTTGGATCCGAAGAAGACGAGGTCGCCGGGCTGCAGGCTCGAGCGCGGGACGCGGGCAGTCCGCGGTGTCTCAGCGCTCATGTCATAGGTCGTTCTTCCCTTCAGAACCTCGGCGAGACCCGGCGCTCCCGCATACGGCTCCAGCTTGTACACGCGCCAGACGAAGCCGCTGCAGTCGAAGCCTCCGGGAAGCGTGCGTCCGAAGAGCTGCTGCGGTCTCTCCGAGGTTCCCGCCCAGACGTAGGGCGCCCCGACGAGACGCAGGGCGCGGCGGAGGACGTTCTGCTGCCAGACGGTCAGCTCTGGGAACGCAAACGACTCGAGCGCGTGGCGAACGGCCTCGAGCTCGTAAACGGAGATCGCGAGCAACCGAGCGATCGAATACGCGGCCTCGGCGCGCGTTGCGGGCTGGGAGAGCTGAAGCTCGAGCTCCTCCTCGGTTTGCAGGTGATTGACGCGAAGCCCGAGCATGCGCGCAACCGTCTCCGTCCCGAGCCAGGTCCTCGGGAGCAGCCCCTTGGCCTCCGCGCTCAGCCTGAGCTCGCGCGCCTGTGGCCGCAAGCCGAGCACCGTGACGAGCTTGGCGTCGAGCTCACGCAGAGTGATCGGGCGGTCGGTGTCCGTCTCGGTCACCTCCATGCCCAAAGCGGCGAGGGTCGTGGCGAGCTCGAGCGCGGTGAGAGGCTCCTCCGGGCGGAAGTCGGCGACGGTCGTCGCCATGAGCCCCGCGTCGACGACCTCCTTGATCTGCGGAGTCGCCCAGGAGCGAGCAGGCGGTGGCTGTGCGCCGGTGGCGCTGACGATGGCCAGACCTGCAAGGACGCTGAGGACGGTGATACGACGCATGTCGACTAGGTATCGGCCCGTCCGAGAGGCGTCAAGACCCTCTTACGAAATCCTGAACGACAGCGCGCCGAGCGACATCGAGGCTACGCTGACTTGATGCGGGCTCTCATGCTCCTGCTGGGTGTCTGCGCCCTCTTTGTCGCCGGGTGCGGAGGCGGCTCTGACGACGAGGCTGCCGCGCCTGCTCCTCCTCCGGTCACAGATCCTCCGGTCACAGAGACGCCTGCTCCCGGAAAAACAGCGACACGCCCGACCGCCCCACCGATCGCGGGAACGACGCTCGACGGAGAGAAGGCCGCCCTTGCCGACCTCCGCGGCAAGCAGGTGTTCGTGAACGTCTGGTCGTCGTGGTGAAGCACCTGCCAGAGCGAGGCGGTCGCCTACGCAGAGTTCCAGCAGAGTCACCCTGAGCTCGCATTTCTCGGCCTCGACGTCGCAGACACGCCGGACGAGGGCCGAGCGTTCGTCGAGAGGTACGGGTGGAGCTGGCCGTCGATCTCCGACCCGCATCGCGACCGCGCGAGGAGCCTCGGTGCGACCTACCAGCCACACGTCTTCGTGATCGACGCGCAAGGAGGGGTCGTGGCGAGCTACGCGGGTCGCGGGGACGCCGCGACCTGGAAGCCGCTCGCTGCGCAGCTGCCGTAAGCTCAGCCGGTGAGCACGACCTCGTACCAGGACTGTCTTCCGGCAACCTGGCTCGCATCCCGGTTCGCGATCGATCCTTTCCTGATCGACGCGATGCGACGAGATGGACAGCTCGTCGCGGTGCGCCCCCCCGGTTCCACCGGCTGGCTGTATCCCGGTTGGCAGTTCGACGGCCGCAGCCCGCGGCCCGTGATCGCACGGATCATGAGGGCGGCGAGAGACAAGGGTCTCGACGAGTCGCGGCTGTACACGATCTTGACCGCTCCGCTCGGCCTCGGAGGCGAGCGTCGGGTCTACGAGCTTCTGCTCGAGGGGCGCGAGGATGACGTGGTCGAGCTCGTCCGTGCAGGCTAGGCGGCCTCTCCTTAGTGCTCCCCGCCGCAAATACGCCCGCACTTCGCGCGGCTGCGAACGCTTCGCATACCGTCGTCCTCAGTCGGGCCAATGTTCTCGAACATTGGCCCTCCCTGCGTCCTAGGCCTGCTCGGTTCTCGCCGACGAAGCACGACCGTATTTACGGCGGGAAGCACTAAGTGCCCGACGTCTCGTTCCTGACACCGCTGGCCGGGTTCATCGCGTTCGCGGCACTCATCCCCCTCGCAATCTTCGTCGGACGCGAGCGGCGAGCAGGCGAGATTCGCTCGGCGCTCGGCCTCGTGGGTCCCTCGCGCGTATCGCGCGCATCGGTCGCCGCCCCGCTTGCGCTCGTGCCGGCGCTTCTCGGACTCGCCGCCGCGCAGCCGGTTCTCGAAAGCTCACGCACGAGACAGGAGCGGACCGATGCGGAGGCGTTCTTCGTCCTCGACATCTCGCGCTCGATGTTCGCGTCGGCTCGACCAGGAGGGGCGACCCGCCTCGAGCGGGCGCGTCAGACCGTTAGCTCGCTCCAAGGAGATCTTCCAGAGATCCCCTTCGGGCTCGCGTCCTTCAACGAGACCGTGCTTCCGTACGTCTTGCCGACGACCGACACGCGGGTCATAGCGGCAACGCTCTCCGACTCCCTCGCGATCGAGGGCGACGCGGTGCCGCCGCTTTCCGAGTTCGTCATACCCGAGCTCACGACGTCGCTCAATGCGCTCGTGGCGATACCGAGAGCGAATTTCTTCTCGCCTTCCGCGGAGAAGCGTCTGGTGGTCGTTTTGACGGATGGGGAGACGACCGAGGCCACCGCTGATTTCGCGAGGGCGTTCCAGCGGACGCCGCGGATCCAAACGATCTTCGTCCGCTTCTGGGATGCGAGCGAGCGGATCCACGCGACGGGTGTCCCCGAGACCGGGTACGTGCCGGATCCGGCGCTCACCGCACGGCTCGAGCGTGCGAGCGACCTCGTCGGCGGCCGTGTCTTCTCCGAGGAGCAGCTCGGCGAGGTGCAGGAAGCCGCCGAGCGCATCCTCGGCTCCGGCCCGACCAGGGCGAGCGACTTCGGAGGCGAGCGTCTCGCTCTCATGCCCTACGTGACGCTGACGGCGTTCCTGCCGCTCGCGTTTCTGCTCTGGCGTAGGAACCTGTAGCCCGACGTCGGCCGCGCGTCACGCTGAGCGCGGACAATACGCCCGTACCTGCTGGTCGAGGGCAGCGACATCGACCGCGGCCCGCTCCAACAACAACGCCGTCCGCGGTGTCTGCCTCGCATCGACCAGGGGATCGCGCTCCTGCGCAGCGGCTACCAGCGCGACTCGGCGCTCTGGATCCATCGCCTCGCCGTCCGCTGCCAGGAGATCGAGCCGGCTGCTGCGGCCCGCCTATGAGCAGCGCACCCGGCCTAAGCCAGGAGAGGAGACCGCCGAGGCGCTCCTCGCGTCGGTACCCGGAATCTCGACAACTTCGGCCCGCGTCCTGCTCGAGCGCTTCGGAAGCGTTGCGGCCGTCGTTGCCGCCGATCCGGCCGAGTGGCTCGCCGTTCCCGGCATCGGCCGCGAGCGCGCCCGCGCCCTCGAGGAGACGTTCAACCTCCGCCGGAGAACGAAAGGGCGAGCACGCACAGTAAACTAACGAAATGGACACAATCTCGCCGAGCGAGGCCGCGCGCCGACTGGGCACCAGCCTGCCGCGCGTTCGGCGCGCGATCGAGCGTCTCGGGCTCGACGTCGAGCGGCGCCACGGCAGCCGTGTCCTACTGAGCGAGTCCCAGCTCGAGCAGCTCCGTTCCGAGCTCGGCGTCGTGCCGTCCATCGACGGGCTGAGCCGCGTCGAGACGCAGGTGCTGACCGCGCTCGCCCGGGCGCCGCGCGGACTGGCCACGGTGCGCGCGGTCGCCCGTCGCGCCAGCGTCTCGCCCACCGCAGCGGCAGGCGCGCTGCGCTCGCTCGCCGAGCGCGGCCTGGTTCGCCGAGAACGTGAGTGGGTCGCTGCCGGACGCGCGCGCGAGCTCGAGCTCGTTCGTGCGGACGAGACCGCACCGGAATGGGCTGCGCTCGCACCGCGCCTCGCCGCCGTGCGTCTGCCGTTCCGCCGCGAGCCCCGGCGTCCCAGCCGCCTGCCCGCCCGGCTACGACACCTGTTCTGGAACGCCGACCCGAGCCGGCTCGACCTCCGTCGCCAC